>JADJJZ010000003.1:0-300000 GCA_016706255.1 Bacteroidota bacterium
GCATCACTAATTGCATTAATAAATTTTTTAGAAGAAGTATTTCCTGTTGCAGCAATTACGTTTTGTTGATGTGGTGCATATACATCATTAATTTCTTCATTGGTTTCGGGAATAATATCCGGTTCATTAAAACCAATTTCCAAACCGTATTCTATTTCATGTTTAATTTCTTCTCTGAATAAATTATTTAATTCATCATTTAATATACCTGCTTCGCGTAAATACATTTCATAATTTACAACAGGATCTTTTTTGCCCCACAAATCAAATAATTCTTTCGGAACATATTTTACACCACTTGCTTCCTCATGTCCGCGCATTCTGAACGTCATACATTCCAGCAATACCGGTTTATTTTCGGTGATACAATAATTTCTGCATTCATTTAATACACGAACCATTTCCAGCAAATTATTGCCATCCACCGTTAATGCACGCATGCCATAACCAATACCTTTGTCGGCAATACGCTCACATAAAAATTGTTCGCTTGTGGGCGTGCTCAGTCCATATCCATTATTTTCAACAATAAAAATTACCGGTAATCCCCAAACGGCAGCAACGTTAAGTGACTCATGAAAATCGCCTTCACTTGTTCCACCTTCGCCTGAAAAACAACGGTTACTTTATTTTCCTTTTTCAATTTTGCAGCAAGCGCAATACCGTCGGCAACTGCCAATTGCGGACCTAAATGCGAAATCATACCAACAATGTGATATTCGTTTGTGCCGAAGTGAAAACTGCGTTCACGGCCCTTGCTGAAACCACTTTTTTGCCCTGCCACTGATTAAACAATTTCCCAAACGGAATGCCGCGACGGTAAACACGCCCAAATTGCGGTGCATCGGCAAAATATATTCATCAGCTTCAGCACATAAGGCACAGCGCAGGCAATCGCCTCCTGACCAATACCGCTGAACCACTTACTCACCTTGCCCTGACGCAGCAAATTGAGCATTTTTTCCTCTATCATGCGCGGCTTCAAAATCCGCTTGTATAAATCAAGCAATTGTTCATTACTCAGGCTACTTCTATCGTATTGCATTACGCGGCTAAAATGTTGTAAATCCGTGTCCATGCCGCAAAGTTACAACGAATTCGTCGCACCATGATACCCTTCATTAGTCTTAAAACAGGTCAGAAAAATATTTGGAGTAGCAACATCCCCCACACCAACGCAATCCCTACCGGCTCTCCACTCCAACAAACCTAAAAATCCCATTTTTACTCAAAATCGGCTGTTTCATTGGTACATCGGTACATTCACCCATTAGCACATTAGCTTGTTTGTTTCCGTTTCGATCCGGACTAGATGTTACTGAGTCGTAACTATTAAAAAAAAATGACCTTAGATTTAATTTTTAATCAATTGATTTACTTTACTGAGATAAAAATGTACCAATGTACCGATGTACCAATGTACCAATGGAACAGCCGATTTTGAGTGAAAATTTAATTCGAAGCGTTGATTTATAATTTGCAAAGGGTAACCACAGAGCCCTCGGAGAAACAGCGCACAAAGGTCGCGGAGAATTACGAGTTAAACTTTAATTATATTTTACAAATTAAATTTTAATCGTAACATTTAATTTAACGAATAATTCCTCTGTGCCCTTTGTGTGTATTTTCTCAGCGTTCTTTGTGGTAAAAAAAACAATACTCCATTAAAATATTTAAGTATAAATAATAACTCAAAACGATAAGGATTATCAAATTTAGTTGTGATAGAAACGATATAGTAATTTCTAGCCCCGATCGAAATGAAAACAAGCTAATGTACCAATTTGATGATGTACCGATGTACCAATGAAACAGCCGGTTATGAGGTTTATTTAAAATTAGCTGCTTGTTGCAATGAAGAGCGGGCAACGATTGTAATTGGCGTGGGGGATGTTGATGCTCCAAAATATTTTATTTTTATTTTATTTATAGAAATTAGCAATTAAAAAAGGGGAAACGCTCCTCTCGTTTACCCCTTTATCTGTCAGGCATGAAAAAAAACTGTTACATAAATATATTTCCCAATGGCGTAGTAAATTCGCGTTTGCTGCCATCCATATCAATTGCATAAACTACAACGGTGGGTTTCATTTTTGCAAATTCAATTCCCGTTTCATCGGGGCCATAAAATTGTAAATAACCATTTTGCTGAAAATGCTCCCACGAACAATCGGCAATTTTTGTTTTACCATTAAAAAATACAATTGACTGGATATAAGCCACCGGAAGCGTTAGCGCAATATGCGTTACTAATTTT
The DNA here is from genome assembly GCA_016706255.1 of Bacteroidota bacterium. Taxonomy (NCBI): domain Bacteria; kingdom Pseudomonadati; phylum Bacteroidota; species Bacteroidota bacterium. Next base: position 2,258 of record JADJJZ010000003.1, read on the forward strand.
GCAATTATGTGGTCAATATTTTTCCGGTTGAACATGTGTGCTGTTTACAAGGTCAAAAATGCACACCTTACCACGCAAAATCAAATACAAAAATGTTGCGCTATCAGCAACAGAAGTTTGCCGAATACGGAAAAATAAATCAGGAAACTGTCAGGAAGTCAGTAAAATCAACGCTTTCAGACAGTCAAAACATGCGACAAAAAACCAATACCTATCGCAGGCCGATAAAATTTGTTTGTAGAAAATATTAAAATCAGGAAGCCATTCGGTAACGAATTAAATGCTGATAAGGCAGTGACACAATAAAATCTTTTCCTTTTTCATCGGTGCGGTAATTTCAATTTCGCCATGCTGAATATCTGCGGCTTCGGTTCCCGTTTGAAAAATAAAACAACTGCTGTTATTATCCTGATGAAATGCCAATGCCAAACGTTTAGCTGCTTCTTCATGTTTTTCGCTCCAGAAACAGGCAGCAACAATTGTATTTTTTACAATAAATGATACCGAATTAATATATGCAATCGGATAATTAATAGCCACTCTGGTTACTATTCCCGGTAATATCGCTTTTAAATTTTCTATGCTCAACATAATCATGTGTTTTTTTGATGATTCAAAATTCAAGTATAAACAGATATCTTTCAAATACACATTTATTCTGTTTCCGTTGTTATATCTTATAATATAAACGAGCCAAAAACTGCACCCAAGCACAAAACCCTTACAAACATTGCTTATCGGCGCATTAATCAGCTTGCGAGATTGGGGACATAATTTTTACTTTTTCGAAAATTGTGTAACAATTCCACTAATTTAATGTGGCGAGTTGCCCCGAAATATCTTTAATTGCGGTTTCCTGCATATCGAGTTTTACGGCAGTCGCTGCTGTAATCAAATCGACTTTTGCGAAATATAATTTCCCTTCGGCAGAGCCCACGCCGGTAATTATTGCTTTTTCTCCTTGAGGCACATTATGAAAAACTAATTTTCCGTCACCATTATCGCTAGGTAATATCATTCCTTTTCGGTCGGTAAATATTAAAACAATTTCCGTTTTATAATCTTTAACAGCATCAACATATAATTCAACGGTAGGTTTATTATCTTCATAAAACTGATCACAATTTATCCAACCTAATCGCGTGGCCTGCAAAATAATTTTATTTGCATTAATTGTTTTATCCATAATTAATGTATCGTATGAAGTGCCTTCATTTTCGACCCAACGTTCGGTTACTTTAATGCGCTGACCTAATTTATTAAAGTCGAATTTGCTGCGCCATTTTTCAATTGTATCGCTCACAAATAATTTTGCACCGGAAATATTCCATACCTTATCAATTTCCGAAGGATTTGCCGCCGGCGTCCAGTTAACCACCTGTGTTCTTGCATTTTCATTACCATAAAATAAACCGAACCCGTCATTTTCTTCCCGCTCTGCAAACTGCACTTCCATTAAGGTTCCGCCTTTTAATCGCAAGGCATTATCGTTTCTCGAAGCTTCAATATTTATCATGCCCGCCGATTCCAACACCTGCCCGTTTGAAGTAGTAGTTAATTTTTGATTTATAATATCCAACATCGAATAATATTCGGTAATGGCAATTGTTACATCACCATTTGGCACACTACCATTTTCATAAACCAGACTATTTGCAGGGATTTTAATTCTTGTTCCTTCGGCAGCAGTAAATTCAATATCGCGATTGGGTTTAACAACAAAAACTTGTGGTTTTTTATTTCGTTGTGCCAATTTATAATCGGTCCATAAAATAATATCCACTCTTCTGTTCATTGCTTTTTCAGCTTCCGTTTTATTTTTATTTATCGCATTTGTTTCACCATAATATTTAGTTTCCACTGCATAACGATTACCATAAAACTTAGCACTCACATTCCCCACACGCGCTTCCGACAACGACATATTTGAAGCATCCGAACCATCAGGATCGGCATATCCTTTTAAAAACACCGCATTATAACTCGAATCCTTCGCCAAAGCCAAAAAATCATCAATGGTTAAAGCATCAGCAGGATTTAAATCGGCCTTGCCCTTTTCAAAATAAACAGAAAATGTAATTGGTTGTGATTGCGCAGATAATTCAAGTATACTAAACACAAACAAAGTAGCAATTAATATACGCATAGGTGTGAGTTTCCCCAACAAACGTTAAAAGCCAAAAATTTATTGTTACCCCCAATTCTATCAAAAAAAATTACACCCACCCTTAGCGCGCTTTGCTTCCCCCACATATGCGAGAAACATATCCTACCAAACCACATCATTCAATAAAAATACATCCTACAAAAACATCATCCCAAAAAACACACCCTACAAAAAAATCACATCCACCCTTCGCGCCCTTTGCCCTTTGCAGCTTTGCGAGAATCACCTCCTACCAAGAAACACATCTTACAAAAAAACATTCATCCGAAAAACACATCCTACAAAAAAACCACACCAACCCTTCGCGCCCTTTGCCCTTTGCGTCCTTCGCGAGAAACACATCATACAGAAACACATCCTTCCAAGAAAAACATTATAAAAAAAACACATCATACAAAAACATCTCCCCGAAAAAACCCACACCAACCCTTCGCGCCCTTTGCCCTTTGCGGCCTTCGCGAAAAAAAAAACACACAAACGGGAAAAAAACCCCCCGGAAAAAACCACAAAAAAAAAAAAAAACAATCCACATCATACAGAAACACATCCTTCCAAGAAACACATTATAAAAAAAACACATCATACAAAAACATCTTCCCGAAAAAAAACACACCAACCCTTCGCGCCCTTTGCCCTTTGCGGCCTTCGCGAGAAACACATCATACAGAAACACATCCTACGGAAACACACTTGTCCGAAAAACACATCCTACAGAAACACAGGCACCCGAAAAACACATCATCGCGAGAACCATCCCTATAGGACCCAAGTAACTACCAAATAAATAATTGAAATTTTAGCGAGCAACCAATCACTCCGTTGGTGGGAATTTTTCAGCCCACATTTTATTGAAAGACTTCGGCGCAATTTTAAACATCTCCCTCCGCTTACCCCATGAATTTTTAAACAACATTTTCAGCGCCATATTTTTTATCGATGGTGAAGGTTTCTCCATCGTTTTTCTATTCATCATTGAACGTCGCCATAGTTTCCAGACTGTTCGTTCAGTTAACGTGCTATATCCTTTTTCAACCGCTTCATTTCTATTATACAACAACAAACTATGCAACTCAATATTCATAGGACAAACCTCAGTGCAATTACCACATAAACTAGATGCATTACTTAAATGTTTGAACTCATCCATTCCCTTAAAATGCGGAGAAATAATTGACCCGATAGGTCCTGAATAAGTTGTGCCGTAGGTATGTCCGCCAATATTTTTATACACCGGACAAGCATTTAAACATGAGCCGCAACGAATACAATACAATGCTTCACGTTGTCTTTCTTCTGCCAATAATTTTGAGCGACCATTGTCTAACAATATCACATACATTTCTTCCGGTCCGTCGGCTTCAATTTCTTTTTTTGGTCCGGTGAAAATGGTATTATATACAGTTACTTTCTGACCCGTTCCAAACGTAGATAACAATGGCCAGAAAATATTTAAATCGTTTACACCGGTAAGCATTTTTTCGATACCCACCAATACAATATGTGTTTTAGGAAAACTGGTGCTTAATCTGCCATTACCTTCATTTTCGGTAACTGCAATGCCGCCGATATCCGGTAAAATAAAATTCGCACCGCTGAAACCAACATCTGCCTGCACATATTTTTGACGCAAATTTTTTCTTGCAACAAGTGTTAATTCCTGTGCAGTTAAATTTAAATCGGTACCGAGTTTTTCGTGAAACAATTTTGCCACATCGTCTTTACTTTTATGCATGGCAGGCGTAACAATATGGTAAGGTGCTTCACCATCTAACTGCTGAATATATTCACCTAAATCGGTTTCAACACTTTCAATATTATGTTCCTTTAAAAACTCATTCAGGTGAATTTCTTCGGTTGCCATACTTTTGGCTTTAACAGCCATGCGGGCACCTTTTTTTTGTAGAATTTTCAGTATTTCCTGCTGAGCTTCTTTTTCATCGTTAGCCCAAATTACTTTACCACCGTTAGCAGTGAAATTGGTTTCAAATTCGATAAGATACTTATCGAGATTTTCCATCACTTTCCACTTTATGTTTTTGGCTTTTTTGCGAACATACTCTAAATCGGCATATTGTTTTTTGCCTTTAATAACGGTAGCATTATACTTTCCGATATTAAACAACAACTTGCGTTTGTGTTCACTATCGAATGCTTTAGTATCCGCTTTTTGTAAAAATGTTTGTAGTAAATTAGACATGTGTTGTTCGCAACGGGACAAAAATACTACATATACATAGATATACGTCAATATCTTTCCACAGCATATATTTGATATGCCCAAAATAGTTCTATTTTTGATTTTCCATTATCCTGATTATGCTCAAAAGAATTACTACTGCTTTATGTTGTTTCGTGTTACCGACCATGGTTTTTGCATCAGGTGGTAACGATAATACTATAGATTTCGCAGGCATCCCCGTTGAATTTATCCTGTTTGGTTTAACCTTGCTGGGTATTGCTTTAATGCACAATCATGTATTAAAAGTGGCATTGAGCGGACTTGCAGCGGTTTTGATTCTTAAAATGGGGTTTTTAGATTTTAACCTGGTGCATCACTTGGAAGAAGAATGGAAGGTGTTACTTAATTTACTGGGCTTACTGCTCGGATTTGCCATATTGGCCAAACTTTTTGAAGATACCCATATTCCGAAGTTGCTGCCGAAAGTATTGCCCGACAACTGGACAGGGCCTTTTGTGTTGTTAATTTTTGTATTTCTGTTATCCTCATTTCTCGACAATATTGCTGCGGCTATGATTGGCGGAAGTGTTGCCCACGTGGTGTTTCGGGGCAAAGTGCATATTGGATATATCGCTGCAATTGTTGCTGCCAGTAACGGAGGCGGCTCCGGTTCAGTATTGGGGGACACTACTACTACCATGATTTGGATTGATGGTGTAAACCCAATAAATGTTATACATGCTTATGCTGCAGCAATCCCAGCCCTATTGTTTTTCGGGATTTTCGCGGCGATTTTGCAACATCGTTATCACCCAATGCTGAAAGGCAGATACCAGGCACCAAAAATTGATTATCGCAAGCTTATGGTTTGTGTGTTTATTTTGGGTGGAGCCATTGCTGCCAATTTTATGCTTGATTTTCCTGCTGCAGGGGTTTGGGCAGCTATTATTATAGGGGCGCTAATAACGCAAATTGAGTGGGAAGAGCTCCAAAAAGCTGTGCCCGGGACCATTTTTCTGCTCAGTCTCGTGCTAATGGCCTCTATGATGCCCGTAAATGCATTACCCCCTGCTTCGTGGCAGACTACCTTTGTTTTGGGCTTTATTTCCAGTGTTTTCGACAATATTCCACTTACCAAACTGGCACTTGATCAGGGTGGTTACGATTGGGGTGTGTTGGCCTATGCTGTTGGATTTGGGGGTAGTATGTTATGGTTTGGCTCCAGTGCCGGTGTGGCAATTACGAATATGTATCCGGAGGCAAAATCGGTTGGTGCCTGGTTAAAAGGCGGCTGGTTTGTAATTGTAGGTTATATAGTTGGATTTTCCATTTTGATGCTCACTTTTGGCTGGCATCCGCATGCACCACATAAAACTGCCGACACGCCGGAAACCGCGCTGTATATTGATTCCGTGACTTTTAACAAATAATCCGGTAATTAGCTATTGGGTTTTTACCTAATTTTAACGTTATAACAATCGTGCTGCAACTACTATTTAACCGTTCCAAAAAATTGAGCGACCTCAGCGATGAGGTGTTGCTGAGCGAGTATAAACGCTCGGGCGACAGTAAGTATGCAGGTGAAATTTTTAAGCGATATGCCCACCTGGTATTAGGGGTTTGTATGAAATACCTTAAAAACATGGATGAAGCCCAGGATACCACCATGATTGTGTTTGAAAAAATATTGGATGAGTTGAGGCAAACCGATGTGCAACATTTTAAGAGCTGGTTGTATATGGTAGCCAAAAACCAGTGTCTGATGCACTTGCGCAAGCAAAAAAGGCATGATATTGTTGAGTTAAAAACGGAAGTGGATGAAAATGATGAATCCGCATCTATGGAAAATGTGGCAATTGGGCATCTTGATGATGTAGATTTGAAAGAAATTCAGTTGCAGCAATTGGAAGAAGGCATAAAAACCCTGAATCCGGAGCAGCAGGAATGTATATCACTTTTTTACCTTCAGGATAAAAGTTATGTAGAGGTGGCAGAAATTACCGGCTACGATTTAAACAAGGTAAAAAGTTATATCCAAAACGGAAAACGCAATCTGAAAATTTATCTGGAAAAACGAAATGTCTGAACATAAATTACATATCGAAAAAGGTGGTTACATAAGTAAAGATTTAATGCTTGCTTATTTAAACGGTAATTTGTCGGATGCAGAAAAATTGCATGTTGAACAATTAATTGCCGGCGATGCATTTTTAGCCGATGCAATTGAAGGATTGCGCGGTGCAGATACTATTCAGATAGAACAAACCCTGAATACCATTTATAAAAATGTAGACACTGCAACCGGTGAACGCAAACCATTTACTATTTCTGCAGCAATAAGAAAATATGCAGCAGCAGCTATGATTCTGGTGTTTTTTGGTGTTACCTTTTTAATTATGAACCGCTTAAATAAGTCGACCCAGGATGCAGATATTGCACTGGAGCCGGATATCGAAAATAAAATTAATAGTACCGAAGTTAATGACGGAATGGGTGCCGGCGATACACAAATAATTGAAAATACCACTCCGGCAACATCAAAAAATAATGCTGATGAAATTACTAAAGTTCAAGCACAACAAATTCCGGTTAAATCTATTACTATTGAAAATGAAGGGTATGATGAAATTGCTTTAAATAAAGTAAGTGTTAATGAAGAAGTAGTTCAAGCTCCTACTGCTACCAGTCAACAAGAAGATTTATTTTCCGATAAGGCTGAACTGGATGATGCAAAAGATGAAGTGGTAACCACTTTATCCGGTGCATCAGATGGTGTATCCTACTCTTATACAACCGGTCCTGTGGTAATTGGTGAAGTTTTAACTGATACCGAAGCTGTTAAATTTGAATCAAAACAAGATAAAAAATCAAGTGGAAAAGTAACACCTGCAACAACTGCTGATTATGATGTTGCAATTACAGATTCTGTATCTGTTATTGTAGATAAAAAACCGGAGTATCCGGGAGGACTTGATGCACTCAATAAATATTTAGCAAATAAAATTGATCTCAGTAAAGTTGAAACATTTAATGGTACTTTATATGTAAGTTTTTCGCTGGATGCAAGTGGTAATGTATATGGTGCTGTAATTACAACAAGTATAAATGCCACCGTTGATGCTGCGGTTTTAAAAGCTATTCAGGGCATGCCAAAATGGAAGCCTGCAAGGAAAAATAATAAAACTGTTGGTGTGCAATTAAATATGCCAATTTATTTTACCAAAACGCCATAAATTATTACCTTTAGTGTGTTCACCATGCACCCTAAAGTAAAACTCATAATAAGTCTGCTCGTTTTTGTAATTACAATTTGTATTACTGCTGATATTGTATTTACCCGATACTTTACAAAAACAAATCCCGTTGCAGAATCAAACAAAATTTATCGTTTAGCGGAACAAAATTATCCGGATGAAATCCCCATTTTCGGGACTTCCAGAGCAGAAAAAGGATACTATTGTGATGCCATAGATTCGCATTGTTATAATTATGGATTCCCCAACCAGAGTTTTGATATAACTGCCTTGCTTTTGCAATTTGAGTTGGCAAAAAATAAAACAACGCCTATTTTAATTGATGTGCATCACGATTTTTTTCAGCATGATGCGAAAGTCAATATTAATTTAAATACGTATTTACCATTTGTAAATTCAAATGCGGCAGTTACCACTTTTTTACAAGAAAACAACCGATTAAAGCCTTACCATTATATACCCGGAACCCGTTATTTCGGTGCATATACCACTTACCTGGAACCGATAGTTGAAAATAAATTTGGCATAGGCAAGGCGGTTTACGTTAAAGGAAGTGTACTAGATACAAAAAAAGGTGATGGCAGTGCAATTCAAAAAAGAATTCAAACGCGTTTGGAAAAGAAATTACAATTTGAACTAATACCTGAAAAAGATAGCGTATTGCAAAGTTTAATTCAATTACATCCAAATCGAAAATTTGTTTTTGTGGTTAGCCCTTATCACTGGAGTGCTAAATCAACTGTTGCCAATTTTGATGAGCTGTTAAGTTATTTCAAAAGTTTAGAAACTAAATTCCCGAATGTACGTTTTATTTATTTTAATACCGATAATTATGATGACAGTTACTTTAAGGATACAGTGCATCTAAATGAAACAGGAGCTCAAGTATTTTCTGCAGAATTACATAATCAGTTAAAGGAAAAGGGGATTCTTTAATTTCTTCCGGCCATATCTTCTTCCCGCATCAAACGTTTTAAAACTTTTCCGGATGGGCTTTTTGCCAATGTTGTCACGAAATGAAAAACACTTGGAACTTTAAAAGGTGCAAGATTTTTTTTGCAATGATTTAATATATCTAATTCAGTTGCTGATGCGTTTTTCTTTAATACTATTCTGGCTCTTACTTTTTCTTCACTTAAACTATCGGGAATTCCATAAACAGCAACTTCTTCAACATAGGGTAATTCCAAAATAATATTTTCCACCTCGCTCGGATATACATTTTCGCCTTTAACAATAACCATATCTTTTATCCGGTCAACTATGTAGTATAATCCGTTTTCATCGCACATGCCAACATCACCGGTATAAAACCATCCATCCTGTAAAACACTTGCTGTTAACTCGGGTTTGTTATAATAGCCTAACATTACATTCGGGCCTTTTACTGCTATCTCGCCCAAAATATTTGGCTCAACAATACGATGTTCACCATCGCATATTTTAATTTGCACATTGGCAACAGGTATTCCAATACTTCCGGGAAAATATTTCCCTCTAGGCACATAACTGGCAAATGGCGACGTTTCAGTTAAACCATAACCTTGGTAAATTGGTCTGTTAAAACGATTTTCCCAACTGATTTCTGTTTCTAATGCTAATTTGGATGCGGCGGAAAAAAAGTAAGTTGTATTATCAAAAACAGTATCCTCAGTTAATTCCTTTAATAATAAATTATAAATAAAAGGAACTGCAAAAAACAAAGTGATATTATCTTCCTTTAAAATTTGAATTAAGGCCGGTAATGAAAATTTTCGCATGATGAACATGGATGCTCCGGCGCTGGTAATACAATTTAAAATGGCATTTAATCCAAAACAATGTGATAATGGCAAAAACAATACAGTCCTGTCGTTTGAATTGATTTCATAACAGGTTTTTGCTGCCTCCATATTAGTTCTGATATTATTATGCGATAACAAAACGCCTTTAGCTAAACCGGTAGTTCCGGACGAATACAAAATTCCCAGCGGGTCATCGGGAAGTACTTCAACAATATTATTTGATGTTGCAGTTTCAGGTATAAAAGTCCATGAGCCTGTTTCAACTAATTCATTATCTTCAATTATCAATGATGGTCCCTCAAATAATACCTCTCCGGCAAGATTATCTAATACCGATTTATGTTGAATAAAAAACACGGGTTTACAATCCTCAATAATTTCTTTTACCTCTCTTGCTTTTAGTGTAAAACCAACCGGAACAATTACTGCGCCTAATCGGATTACTGCATTATAAAAGAGTATGAAATCAATCGAGTTCAGCATTTGTGTAACAACGCGGTCACCTTTTTTAATACCCTTTTGTTGTAATAGGGAAGTACAACGTTGCACCAGGTTTTCAGTATTACCATAAGTAAAATCAATACCCTGGTCTGTAATAAAACAATTATTTGCGTTTATTATACTTTGTTCCTGTATTAATGTACTGATATTCATAGCTTGCGTTTCAGTCATTATAATAGCATTGCAAATTATCCATTAATGTTTCCGCTGCGTCACACAACAAACCATTATTTACAATATCGTGATCAATTAACTCAATAAATTCATCCATTGGAAATCCATTGTCGTTATAAACCAATGGTAAATTAGGATCAAGGTTTTTATTACAGATTGAGCGTATTGCATGATAGGTTTTGCGGGTTGCTGCTGATAAATAATCATCTGCATTTATAGCACCCGCATTTTTTAGAATACGCAAATCAACAGCTTGCACTGCAAATATGAGCGAAATGGCAATATATTTTCTGAATAATTCAATCGATTTTTTTGTCAGCATGGATGAATTAAATCCCTGACTATTAATATTTTGATTAAACTGTTCGGCATGTGTCGGGAATTTATCTGCAATGGAATTACCATAAAATAATAACAAAGGCATAATCGAATTTCCTGAAATTTGTAATCCTTTTAAGCCCATGTTCACGCGGTTTCCGGCATTTCCTGAAAGTGAGGATGGTAATCCACCATTAAATTCCGGCATCACCAACATGGCAATTTGCGCATCAAGATGTTTGGCAATTAATCCGATATAATTACGCACCTGGTCCATTCCGATAGCAATATACTCGCCTAAAAAGTTACCACCATGCATAATCCGGAAGTTTTCGATATCGATAAGCGGATTATCGGTTACAGCATTGGCTTCTATTTCAACATTTTTGGTAACAGTTTTAAATCCGTCAATTACAGGTCCTAAAAATTGCGGAATACAACGAATACTATATCTATCCTGATACAATTTATTTTCATCATTTATTACATCACCGTTTTTGCGAATCAATTTTGAACCGTCAAGTAATTCATTAATTTTTTCGGCAATAAATATTTGACCTGCATGTGGTTTGTGTTGATGTGTAAATTCATCGAACGGCTGAATAGATGCATTTAGTGCCTGCATCATCAGCGCATGTGCGTGCAGTGATAATGCAAATAATTTATTTAACTCAACCATGTTTACTGATGCAATACCTGTTAACATAGCAGTACTGTTTACTAATGCAAGTCCTTCTTTGGGATGTAATTTAATGCGCTCCAGGTTAAATCTCGCAATTATTTCATTCAAGCCCCTTTGCTCACCTAAATAACTTACGTTGAAACAATCGGCTAATCCGATAACAGCACCGGCTACTGAGGCTAATGGCACGAGGTCGCCACTGGCGCCAATTGATCCTAACTCGCGAACGCGTGGTGTTATGTTGTTATTAATAAAAAAGGCATATCGCTCAATAATTTCAAAACGAATTCCGCTCACGCCTTTTAACAATGCATTCATTAAAATAACCATTGCCGCGCGCACATATACATCATCCAAATAATCGCCGGCTCCTGATTTTAAAAAGAATAACAAATTAGTTTGCAGTTGTTGTGTTTCTTCGTGGGACAATAATTGGTTGGCCATTCCGCCAAACGGTGTGTTTACCCCATAAATGGGTTTACCGTTTAGGGCACTGTGCTGGATGTAATCATAACTCTGTTGGATTTTTTCCAAAATAGCCGGATCGGTGGGTAATACCACACCGGATTTGTTTTGAGCAATTGTTACAATTTTCTGAATTGTAAGATAATCGCCTTGTACAGGGACTTTTGCCATTGCTGGCTTTAAGTGTTTAGATGCCGGGTTGCGCATAAGATGGTTTGATGGGTGTGATGAAATGGGATTCTAAGTTAATAAATTATATATATGTTATTTGTTAAAATTTTTATTCAACATTATTTTAAATTAATCATATCCTATTTTAATGGCAATACTTCCTTGTGGATGTTTATTATCGTGCATTAATTGTAATGCAGTTGGTAATTCATGAAAAGAAAATGTTGCTCCTAAAACGGGATTAATAATTTTTTTGATAATTAAATTATTCAGTGCAATACATTCTTCTAAATTAGCGTAATGCGAACCCTGAATACGTTTATTATTTAACCATAAATAGCGCAAGTCGAAGGTACCTGCATAACCCGTAGTTCCTGCACAAGTAACTACCATTCCATTTTTATCGCATACGTATAAAGATGTAGGAAATGTATCTTCACCCGGATGTTCGATGACAATTTTAGGTAATCGTCCGCCTGTTAAATTCAATAAATCCTTAAAAAAAGGTTTCACTTCGTTGCGCCATTTATCTTGTGTTTCAGGCAATACATCGTTGCTGCCTATAGCACCCCAATGCGAATACTCAGAACGATTTAAAGCGAGTGCCCCCAATTCGTTACAAAACACCATTTTTTCGTGATTATTTACTAGGGCTACCGGAATTGCACCGGCTGCTTTTACTAACTGAATTGCCATTGCACCTAAACCACCACTTCCACCCCAAATCAATACAACATCATTTTGTTTTAAGGTATGTGGTTCATAATGATTTAACATTCTGTATGCTGTAACGCCGCTTACCATATACACTGCAGCTGCATCCCAATTTAAATGATTTGGTTTTGGTAAACACTGAAAATATTTTACTTTACAAAATTGTGCATAGCTGCCGAAATTAGTTTCATATCCCCAAGCTCTAAACGATTTACTTATAGTAATATCACCACCTGATTTTACATATTCATCATTTTCATCATACCATCCACCTTGAATCACTACCGCATCACCAACATTAACATTTGTTACATTTTTCCCGATTTTATAAACAATACCGGAACAATCGGAGCCCGGAATATAATAGGGTAAATTCGATTCATTTCTTTGCGCCATCAATGCCATCATATCAACAGGATATGCTCTTGCTGCCCAAACAGAATTATAATTTAATCCGGCAGCCATTACCGCAACCAACACTTCATTATCCGCTATTTCAGGCACAGGAACTACCTCTGCTTCAAAAGCAGTTTTAGGTTCGCCGTAACGATTAGCACGCAGTGTTTGTGCATACATTAGTTCTGGCACCTGACCTAACTCGGGTAATTTACCTATCGGGATTAATTCCATTAGTTAATTCTTCTTTTTTTATCCTGCCAATATTTTTCACGCAATAATTTCCTTAATACTTTTCCGGTTGGGTTGCGCGGTAAAGTTTCAATTATTTCCAATACCACCGGCAATTTATATTCGGGTAATTTATTTTTTGCCCAATTGCGCAATTCTGTATTTGTTAATACGCCGTCTTTTAGGACTGCAACTACACCAACAGCTTCACCATAAACATCATGTGGAACTCCAATTACAGCAACTTCTTTTATTTGCGGATGTAATAACAGATGTTGTTCAATTTCAGCAGGATAAATATTTTGCCCTTTCGATATGAGCATATCATTTTTTCTGTCTACCAGAAACAAATAACCTTCATGATTTAAAAAACCCATATCGCCGGTAATAAACCAACCATCAGAAGAAAATATTTTATCATTTTCCGGTTTTGGGTTTTTATATCCCATGGCTACAACATCACCTTTTAAACATACTTCGCCAATTGTTTCGACAGGTAATATATTACCGTCATCATCAATAATTTTTACAGATACGCCATCATAAGGTGTTCCTGCAGAATTTAGTAAAGCTTTTAATTCCGGTTTATCAGCAACTAAAATGCGCAAGTGGTCGTCGAAACGCAGTGCAGTAGCAATACCGCTGGTTTCGGTTAATCCGTAACCTTGTGTGAAATTACATTTAAAAGTAGCGTAACAAATTTCAAGTTGCGCAGCTTCAATTGGCGAACCACCGTATTGAATATTTTGTAATGAAGATAAATTATACTGATGCACTTCTTCCATGCTACAAATAATCTTCATCATAATTGGTGCTAAAAATGTATTCGTAATTTTGTATTTATCAATCAGGCGCATCACTTCAATCGGGTCAAACATTTTTAATAACACATTTGTGCATCCGGTAAAAATTCCGAATATAAAATAACCAATGCCCACAACAGCATACCATGGGCCCGCAACTAAATTTACTGATGCCGGTCCGAACAACGGTGTTTCGCTGCGCAATGCATAATACATGGCAAAAACATTTTTATTGCTGAGCATTACACCTTTGGGATTTCCCGTTGTTCCGGAAGTATAAATTAATAATGCCTGATCATTCAAATTTAATTGCGGAAGTAAATCAGGGTTAATTGTTTGTGTATTATGTATTTCGTTAAATAATGTTTTAATTTCAATTACTTTGCCTTTATAATCTTTCACCACTTGGTTTGCAGTCTGTTCAAAAGCCTGTCCGTAACAAAACATTTTACTATCAGCATCGTCAATTATAAACCGCATTTCATCAGGGTTTAAGCGCCAGTTAATGGAAACCGGGATAATTCCTGCTAATAAACAACCATTTACAATATGTACATATTCAGCATTATTAATATCCAGCAAAGCAATATGCTCCCCTTGTTTAAATTCGTTTTGGTTCAACCATGCTGCAGCACGCAATGCATATGCATATATCTCAGCATACGTATACGAAACATCATTGCTGATTAAGGCAATTCGCTCTGCATGTGTATGCGCTCTGAATTTTAATATTTCGCTAAATAGTTGAATCATTTTAGTTAATATATTGCCAGGCTAAATGATTTCCTCCGTTAACGGGTAACGTAATTCCGGTTATAAATCCTGCCTGCGGCGATGCTAAAAAATTTACAGCAGCCGCTATATCATCCGGCGAACCAATTTTATGCATTACATTTTCTTTTTTTCTTTTTTCCATTTCTTCAGGGATATAATTTTGTAATACGGTTGGTGTTGCAATTAAACCCGGTGCAATAATATTTGCAGTAATATTATTTTTGCCTTCTTCACTAGCAAGGGTGCGTAAACAATTTTCCAATACCCCTTTTTGCATATTATAAACTGACATGCCCGGAACCCCTAAATGTGGCGACATGCTGCTGATTCCAATCCATCTTCCATATTGCTGATTGCGCTGGAATTGAATTACTTCAGGCATAATACAGAACAAATGTTTTATATTTTCAGTAATACTTTTTTCTTGTATACCTGCAGCAAGTTGTTGCAATTTTTTTCTGGGGGGATTAGAATTTAAGTTACATACTACAATATGTGGCATACCATTTTGTTGCAGGCATGCCAATAATTTTTCGCACCCGGCATCAGAAATTAAATCGGCTTGCAGTGTAATATGTTTGGCATTATTTAGGGCAGATGAAATTTCATTTAAATGATGTTCATTTCTGCTAACGGCAATAATTTTATATCCTGCATCAGCAAGTTGCAATGCAATTGATTTGCCAATTCCGCTTCCGGCTCCGGTTATGAGTGCTGTATAATTGTTTTCTGTTTTCATGCGGCCGGTACTTTATAAATTGCTGCACCTCCGGCATATCCGGATGCTGCGGTTACAAATAAAACAAGTTTCCCTGGTTGTAATTTATTTTTTGTTATTGCCTGATGTAAGGTAATAGGTAAGGTACCCGAAATAGTATTAGCAGCAGTATCGATACTAACTTCCATTTTTTCAATATCAATTCCCATCGCATTGGCAACTCCCTTCATAATAATATAATTTGCCTGATGTGGAATTAAAATATCAATATCATTCGGTCGGATGCCATAAGTGGCACATACTTTTTTTCCGATATTGGCCATAATTTCCACTGAAATTTCCACCATACGTTTTCCGGAAATCGTCATGAGTGTTCCGTGCAAACCTTTTGTTACAGTTTCGATACTTGCAGGCATTGCACTGCCACCTGCAGGAACATAAATATTTTTTAATCCGGAACCATCGGCAAATAATTCACTTACCATAAATCCCGAATCATAATCGCCGCGGGTTAAAATAACTGCCCCGGCGCCATCGCCAAAAATGGGACAAAATTTTGGGTCGTCTTTTCTTACAAAACGTGTTTTAATATCTGCACCAATTACACAAACATATTGCATACCTGTTGCAATTAATCGGATTCCATGATCCAGGGCATACATAAAACTTGCGCAACTTTCAGTTGTATCACCAACAGGACAAGTAGCACCTATTAAATATTGCACATTGCACGATGCAGCAGTATTAGTGTAATCGGGAGTTGATGTGCCCAATAAAATACGGTCGAGTTGTTTTGCCGTTATACCCGCATTATCCAAGGCCATTTGTGCTGCTTTAGCTGCGATATGGCTGGTTGCAATATCATCGGGAGCAATATGTCTGGTTTTTATTCCGATTTTATCGCGCACCATGGCAATATCAAAATCCAGATTCAGTCTTTTGCTCAATTCTTCCGTTGTAACCGGTTCACCCGGTAAACAAATTCCACTGCCTATAATTTTAACGCCCCAGCCTTTCATTTTATTTATACATTTAATATTAAGCCGCCGTAAGAAATTCCGCCACCTACAGCAAGCAGCATTAATTTTTTATTTTGGATTATTTCCCATTGCTGATATGCTGCATCCAATGCAAGTAAAACACCTACAGAACCGCAATTTGCATAATCTTTAATTACATCGACAGTATTTTCGCGCGCAATTCCTGAAGAAGCAATGGCATAGTCCAGTATTTTTTTATTTACCTGATGCGGTATTAAATAGTCAATATCACTTTTTGTTAATCCTGAACTTTGATATAATAATTGTGGAATTTCCTGCCAGGCCTGCTGAATAATTTGATCTGTTTCTTTTGACATTTTCATATCATAACCATTGGCATTCAAATCATCCTGATTAGGTGGCAGTAAACCCTGACTGCCCATTACGCCGGAATAAGTACCATCTGCCCCTAAAAAGGCAGCACCAATACCTGAGTTATCATTCGCTCTAGTTAAAATTAATGCAGCACCGGCATCTCCTACAGCATAAATAAGATTTCCTTCTTTGTCGGTAACTTTTGTTGGTGTTTCACCCGCTGTAATCAGCACATTACGGGCACCTGAACGAATAAATTGCGCCGCCAAAACTATCGCATAGATTACAGAAGCGCAACCGGTTTTTATTTCCATAGCAGGGCAGCTTAAGCCAAGTTTTCCTGCAACATAAGTGCCTGTAGAATTTGTATAAAATGGTGAGGTAACCGTTACCGAAATTACCATATCAATGGTATCGGGTAAAATATTACTTTCACGAATTACTTTTTGCGCTGCTTTAATCATTAAATCGGCAGCAGTAAGTTCATTTTTTACAATTGGCGTTCCGGGCACGTGACTCCAGTATCTGCTTTCATAACCAAGCGTATTTTTAATAAAATCGGAGTCGTAATTTTTATCAGCAAATATTTTCTCCCAATCAGGTCCACATAATAATTCATGTATTGCAGTATTACTAACCAGTTGCATCCCATCGGGAAAAGCAGTAGCAACACGTTTAATGGTAACGCCGTTTAACTGATTAAAATATCTGCCGTTGATACTCATAAAGTCACTTTCTTTTCAATGATGTTCAATAAATCACCAATAGTTTTTAATTGCATTAATTCGGCGGTATCTATATTGATATTAAATAACTTTTCTATACGTGCTATTAAAATTACATGATTAATAGAATCCCATTTGTCAAAATCGGCTGCAGAATGGGCAGGTTGCAGGATTAAACCATTGTCGTTAAACACCTTGCGGAAAACAGGGGTAATTTGTTGTAGAATTTCAGTCTGGGTCATAGTATAATACTCCCCACTCATTGGACCAGTGGGTTCGTTTGCTAAGGTAATAAATAATTTTATCATGCTGCCTTTTTTTTCATAGATTGTTCAAACATTTTATTGGGTGATATATTGATTGACTGGTGCGTTTTTTGATGATAGTATGCGATATAATCTTGTAATCCTTTAAAGAGCTCAAGGCCTGTATCGGAAGGATTTAAATAGATGTAATTATATTTAATATTTTTCCAAAAACGTTCTATCCAGATATTGTCTGTTGCTCGACCTTTCCCATCCATGGAGATTTTTATGTTTTCTGTTTCAAGATAAGTTGTCCATGCATGGCTAGTGTATTGGGACCCTTGGTCGGAGTTGATGATTTCCGGCTTGCCATTTTCTAATATTGCATCCTTCAGCACATCCAGGCACCATTTTTTCGACATCGTATTACTAATTCCCCATCCCATGATTTTCCGGCTATAAACATCAATAAATGCTGTCATATACATAAAACCCTTTGCCATTGGGATGTAAGTAATATCTGTGCACCAAACCTGGTTGGCTCGCGTGATTTCAATTCCGCGGAGCAAATAGGGCTTCACAAATTCTTTTAGAGCTCCTTTGGTGAGATTTTTTTTCCGGTAGATGGCTTCATATCCCATTAGCCTGAATAACCGTCTGATGCGCTTGGGACCAACCGGAAAACCTTTTTCCTTGAGCCAATATACCATGGACAATACCCCTTCTGTTGGATGTTGTATAAGATGATTGTCCATTAGGTTCATCATCTGTATATTTTCTGGTTTTTCCTCCACCGGTGCATAATAAAGCGAACTTCTTGGCACTGAAAGCAACTCACATTGATTTCGAATGGACAACTGCTTGTGATGTTGATCTACCATTTCAATTCGCTGTCCGGAATCCCCAATTTCCGTGCACTTTTTTTTAAAAAGTCATTCTCGACCTTCAAATGGCCAATCTGCGCATACAGCTTCTCTATCTCAACTGAGGACTCTGTTTGCTCAGGATCTTGTTTTCCCTTAAATACAGTAGAAAGATTTTCTAATGCCTCTGACTTCCACTTTGCTATTGTTACTGCATTTACCTGATACTGTTGGCTTAATTGAGCCATTGTTTTTTGATTCTTAATGGCCTCCAAAGCAACCTTGGCCTTGAAGTCCGCACTGAAGGTGCGCCTTGTTCTTTTTGTCATAAGGTTTAGTAAATTTATGATTGTTTTTTTAACTAAACCCATGGTCTAGGTTTTGGGGAGTATTATACCGGATTGCAACTTTAAATTGTAATCCGGCTTTTATTTTTTATTAAAATTTATAAATATTTAAAATAAATAAATTTCGGACGATAAATTCTGGCATCATCAAATAAATCGAAAAAGTTGGTGCTGTTTTCGTTATACGATAATAAAATATAACCATCACCTGCAGTAAATTGCGGATGGACAAATGCATTATATGTCCATGTTGCTCCACCTGTTTCAGGTGTTACATAAACAGTCTGGCGTTTTTTCCATGGTCCGGTTGCTGCTGTTGCTTCCCAGGTATAAATATTCGGACTAAATAAATCTTCCTGTGTAACCAGTCGATATTTTCCACCGGAATAAAATACTGCAAATTGTGCTGAAGTTTCAACAGGTAAACCACTTTGTTTTTCGAGGCGACCAACATTGGTAGCCGGTTCGGTAGTAACCCATGATGTGCCATTCCAAAATTCAGGAGCCGCAGTAATATTTGTTGACGGGTAACGGCTCACGTGGGCATATTTAGTTAAAAATGCCTGTTCAGCACCATACACATAAATATATCCGCCATCTTCCAAAATAGATGCGCCCCATAAAATATCATTGTTATTATAAACTGTAGTTCTGGAAGTTTCTGTAATAGTTGGCAAACTAAACGTAACTAAATCGGTGCGGACATAGGCAAAATCAAAACCATCAGGTCCTGTGCGAATAAAATACATCAAAAAAAACGTATAAATTTTCTCCAATCACGGTTCCATCTCCGGCCAATACCATTCATCTGATGGATTATCGGTATCAACCAAAGCTTGAGGTGCATCTATGGTATTACCGCAAAGGGTTGTCATAGTTGGTCCCTGCCTGCACCATAAATGTATTTCGAATAAGACTTGAACTTGGTCTGCTGTAATCGGCATAAACGGTATCTAAAAATGAATCGCCAAACATCCAAACGGTTCTGCCATCCGGTAAAGCCACTGAGTAAGTTGCGTCCCCACCGGTCCAACCATTGCCAAAACGATTGAATAAGGTATTGAATTTATTTGCCGATTTAGTGGAAACCCCTGCCAGCGCATATTCCGGATCATCGGGATTGTCTGTTAAATCCGAGTTATTACTTCTTTACAAGAGCTTATTATTAGTATAATAGCTAAAACAGGGATATAGGTAATTTTTAATAGCCTGAACATAGATTAATATTGTTTGTTTTAAATTGTTAAGAATAAAAATACATGATTTTACCTAATTGACCCGCATTTTTGCCTAAACTTCAATGCGTATGAAAAGTGTAAGAATTTGGTTGTGGACAGGCGTATTTATGGTTTTGATACAGGTGATGCTGGGTGGTATTACCCGACTGACAGAGTCAGGTTTGTCTATTACTGAATGGGATGTAGTAATGGGCAGTTTTCCGCCAACAAATGATGCTGCTTGGCAAAAAGAATTTGATCAGTATCAGTCATCTGCACAATTCGAAAAAATAAATAACGATTTTACGGTTGAGCAGTTTAAAAGTATTTTTTGGTGGGAATTTATTCATCGTTTATGGGCTCGGTTAATCGGCTTTGTTTTTTTATTTCCTTTTATATTTTTCGTTATTAAAAAACAATTTAATGGCAGTTGGATTCGCAAATTGCTGGTTATTTTTTTATTGGGCGGATTGCAGGGATTTGTAGGCTGGGTAATGGTTGCGAGCGGTTTGGATGGGGACCCGTGGGTAGATCCGAGTAAACTTACCATACATTTAATGCTTGCTTTAATTGTGTATATGTATCTGATTTGGCTTGCATTATCGTATCGTAAAAAAGCTATTATTACCGAACATCCTACAGCCCATAAAAATATTAAATGGGTATTAGCATTTATTTTAATTCAAATTGCTTTGGGTGGATTAATGGCAGGAACAGATGCCGGAAGGTTATATAATACTTACCCGCTTATGAATGGACAATTTATGCCTGATGGTACCTTTCATAATGTTTTTGGGGCAGATAAATTAGTTGCACTTACAACGGAAATAAATTTTTTGCATCGCACCTTTGCCCTAGTGGTGGCTATTTCAATATTATTGTTTTGGAAACAACAACGCAAATTCAGTTCACCAACTGTTCACCGGCTAAATAATTTATTATTAGGCGGATTGGTTTCTAATTTTTACTGGGTGTATTCACTTTACTCGGTTCAAGCGTTCATATTCCGGTGTTTTTAGGTGTGGCACATCAGTTAACAGCTTGTTTACTGTTGGGTGTTGCTGTGGCTATTCTATTTTATTCCAAAGCCAGAGCGGGATACAGCCCGAATTAATTACAGAATAATAACCTGAGCGTTCACTTCATGCGGCTATAAAAATCCGAACACCTATCTTTGCCTTAAAACATTCAACTGTGAAAGGAATTATTCTTGCAGGAGGATCAGGAACACGACTGCATCCCATTACCCTGGCTATCAGTAAACAATTGATGCCGATTTATGATAAACCCATGATTTATTACCCGCTGTCTACCCTTATGATGGCCGGAATTAAGGATATCTTGATTATTTCAACCCCTTACGACCTGCCGGGTTTCCAGCGTTTATTGGGCGATGGCTCGCGCATTGGTTGTAATTTTTCCTACAAGGAGCAACCTTCTCCGGATGGTTTGGCACAAGCTTTTACTTTGGGGGCTGATTTTATTGGCAATGACAAAGCGGCGCTGGTGCTTGGGGATAATATTTTTCACGGCGTGGGTATGGGAGAATTACTTACTGCTAACAACAACCCTGATGGCGGAATTATTTATGCTTACCATGTAAGTGACCCTGAGCGTTATGGGGTGGTAGATTTTGATGAGGCTGGAAATGTTTTAAGTATTGAAGAAAAGCCACAACAACCTAAATCGAATTATGCCGTTCCCGGATTATATTTTTATGATAATGATGTAGTTGATATTGCGAAAAATTTAAAACCTAGTCCCCGCGGCGAATATGAAATTACTGATGTAAACAAAGAATATTTAAATCGCGGTAAATTAAAAGTAAGTGTTTTGCCAAGAGGTACAGCATGGTTTGATACCGGCTTTCGATTCATTGATGGCAGCCAGCACTTTTATTCAATTAATAGAACAACGTCAGGGATTAAATATCGGATGTATTGAAGAAATTGCATTCCGCAAAAAATTCATTCAGGCAGAACAACTTGAAAAAAATTGCACAGCCATTAATGAAAAGCGGATATGGTCAATATTTAATGCGCTTAATAAAATAAATTTTTGTTTGAATTAACAATATAAATTATATATCAATTGTCATCACAAAAAACAATACTCTTAACCGGCGGCTGCGGATACATTGGCTCACATACAGCAATTGATCTGCTTCAGAAGGGATACAACGTGATATCAATAGATAATTTATCCCGTTCAAAACAATTTGTTCCCGAGCGAATTAAAAGTATAACCGGAAAAGATTTTATCAATTACCGTGTAGACTTACGCGATTTACCTAAAATAAGAACCTTAATTCATAACCATCCGAATATAGATGGCATTATACATTTTGCCGCGTTTAAATCGGTGGGCGAATCGATGTTAAAACCATTGATTTATTTTGATAATAATGTAAATTCAACCATAAATATTTTACGTATTGCTGAGGAATATAATATACCAAATTTTGTATTTTCTTCATCCTGCAGTGTATATGGTAATACTACTGAATTACCGGTAAGTGAATTTACGCCATTATCATCACCTGAATCGCCATACGGATGGTCGAAATTAGTTTCGGAACAAATGATTGCGGCGCATGCAAAAACATCTGAGATAAAATTTATTGCTTTGCGCTACTTCAACCCGGTTGGGGCACATGACAGTGGTAAAATCGGAGAAATTCCATTTGCTGAACCTGAAAATTTGGTTCCCAATATTACACAAACTGCTATTGGCAAAAAAGAACAGTTTATTGTAAACGGAAGTGATTACAATACCCAAGATGGCAGTTGTGTACGTGATTATGTGCATGTAATGGATATTGCTGAAGCGCATACGCTAGCTTTACAATTTCAAATGGAAGGCAAACAACATAAACCATTTGAAGTTTTTAATTTAGGCAGCGGCAATGGCGTTAGCGTACTGGAATTAATTCATTCATTTGAAAAAATGAGTCAGTCAAAACTCAACTACGTTTTAGGCCCACGTCGCGATGGTGATGTAATTTCCATATACGCAGATAATAAAAAGGCGATTGAAACACTACAGTGGAATGCCAAGCGCAACCTTGATGAAATGATGTTATCTGCATGGAATTGGGAGCAACAGTTGCAAAATGAGCAATTGTGATATATTTTTAGATTATGATGAGCGGATTGTTACTTTTTGATTTTGTGGAATTTTTTGGCCATACACCAACTGAGGCGGAATAATTGTTTTTAATCTTATTTTGATTGAAAGCATGTTAAGTGTTGATAATGCATTGGTTATGGGAACCATGGTAATGGATTTGCCTAAAAATCAGCGTGGTAAAGCATTACGATATGGTATTTTCGGAGCTTATTTTTTCCGAGGTACCGCCCTTTTACTTGCTGCCTGGTTAATGAAAATAGTTTGGTTAAAAGCGGTGGGGGGAATTTATTTATTATATTTGGCATTCGATTTTTTCAGAAGTAAATCTACTGTTTCAACTGAGGATGATACTTTAAATAAACAAACAAACTGGTTTTATAAAAATACCGTTGGTCGCATTGGAAATTTTTGGAGCACTGTGATATTGGTAAATATCATGGATCTAGCATTTTCTATTGATAATGTGTTTGCTGCTGTTGCATATACTGATAATATTTACCTTGTTTGTTTAGGTGTTTTATTGGAATATTAGCTATCCGGTTTGTGGCACAGGGCGTAATAAAACTTTTAGAAAAATTTACATTTTTAAATACTTCCGCTTTTTTAATTATTGCGTTATTAGGCGTAAAACTGGTACTGTCGTTTGCCTGTCACGAAATTGGCAGAGATACTGCTTTATGTAAATTTATGGAAAGTGAAAAAACAGATTTATATTTTTCAATAATGACAGTAGCAATTTTTATTGTTCCCGTTTTAACCAGTTGGTTATTTAATTTCCCAAAAAGAACAATAAGTTCAGAATCTAAGCAAACAGAAAATTAATCAGGCATACACAAAATTTCATTTTTCATGACAAAAAACAGATTGGTAGCATTCAGCGATGGTGTTATTGCAATTATTATCACCATTATGGTATTGGAATTAAAAATTCCGCATGACGCAAGCTGGCATGCATTAAGTGAATTAATACCTATAGCACTAAGTTATGTAATGAGTTTTATTAATATTGGCATTTACTGGGGTAATCATCACCATTTATTACATACTGCTAAACGTGTAAACAGTGGAATCATCTGGTCGAATTTAAATTTATTATTCTGGTTATCATTAATGCCATTTGCAACTGCGTGGATGGGCGAAAATGATTTTGCACCTAATACCGTTGCTGTTTATAGTGCGGTATTATTGCTTTGCGGGGCGAGTTATTATATTTTGCAAAAATGTATTATGGCTGATTACAAAGAGTCTTCACCATTAATTGATGCTTTGCAAAAACAAACATTAAAAGCGAATATTTCTACACTTAGTTATGCTATAGCAATTCCATTATCATATGTGCACACAGCAATAAGCGGTGCTTTAATTGTAATGGTAGCTTTGCTTTGGCTGATACCGGATAAAAATATTGAACGCGCTATTAAAGATTAATCAGGATACGGTTAGCTTATGCGAATATTGCGCGCTGCTAAATACGCCATCATATCTTTAAAATTATTTTCATCTTCACCAACAAACTCAGGTGTGCTTACACCTTTACGTGTGAATTTATTATCGAGAATTAAACGTGCTGCACCTGTGCAGGTATAACCTGTTGTGCGTGCCATTGATGAAGTTTTAGTGTTCACATCATAACGGTCGAGGAGGTCGTAAGTATATGTTTTGTTTACCATTTTCTTTACCGAAACGATAACACGCATTACGGTAAATTCATTTTCTTCATCACCTAATTTCCATTTTGGAAATAATAATTTTGCAGTAACATCTAAAGGACGAATTAAAGTTCCTTTTACCATAATTTCCTCCTTACTAAAAAATCCGATTTCGCGCATCACACGCATTAATTCAATATGACCGGATAACGTAAAGTGCGTTCAATCATATTTGGAATATGCGGCATAGTTTTTATTAATGAACGTAAACCATCAGAATTAAAAGATTCCAAAGTTCCTATTTCATTAAAGTCCATTAATTCCGGTTCGCTTAATGCAGGTTTAATCACAATTTTATTTTCCTTAACAAAACGAGCGGGTCTTGTATATTCTTCTAACACATCAATAGGTGAAAATGGAGCTTTATATTCATAAGGCCAGATACGCGCAGCAGGTAAACCACCAACGAGACAAATGAAATCAGAAACTTCCATACGTTTGTTGTGGTAGCCTAAAATAATATTGTCCATGCCCGGTGCAACACCAATATCCATTACAGCAGTAACATTATTTTTTTTCGCTAATTCGTCTAACACAAAAGGATCCTCATCAAAAAATGAAATATCGCTGGTATTTTTACCTGATTCAATTACTGTTTTAAATGTTTCGAATCCCATAAATCCCGGAACGGCGCCAATAACAAGGTCTTTATCGGCAATTAATGATTTAATTTTTCTTTATCACTTAAATCTGCCTGAATGGTTTCAATACCATAAGGTTTTAAACGGTTTAAATTTTCATCACTGATATCTGCAGAGGTAACGGCAAAATCTTTACTTAAATCAATAGCCATGGCACGACCAACCATACCTGCACCGAGAACGATAATTTTTTTCATAAGTATAAATTAATTCCGCAAAAATAAGCAACAAAAATTAACCTCTTCTTTTAGCGGCAATATTTGTTATAAATTACCGGAGTGCCTTTAATTAAACCGCGACAGGAAGGATGACCACAGCGGCACTGAAAAGGTTCCATGTTTTCGTCAAGAAAAGTTGTGTAATCGAGGGTAAGTTCTTCGCCAATTTGAATATCGCGCAAGGCGTTTACATTTAATCCATCGTAAGCTGTATTAGGCACGCAGCTGTGGTTTTGCGGCGCCCAGCCATTTGGGTCGTTATCCCACAATAAAAACACTTCGTTGCTGATGGGGTAGGCATAACGGCGAAAAACTTCCTTTGCTTCTTCCGACCAGTGTTTTTCAACATACTGTTTTGTTACAATACGCTGAGCTGATTCTTCACCGGGAAAAATAATTTCATCTTTATAAATAACTCTTGTAGCAAAAATACCATAACCCGCTTTTGAATTTCCCTGTAATTGAAATGCTTTATGTGTGCGACAGGAAGCGCAAATTCCTTCTTTAATTATGAGTTGTAAAAATCCTTTTGCCCTAATCCATCTTCGCGCAAAACATAATCTGCAGAACCTTCATAACCATCTTTATAAAAAACGGAACAGGTAAAATTAATTTCGAGAAAAAATAATTCGCCTTTATCGTTCATTCTAAAATCGAGGCGTGCATATCAACACCATTAAATCCTTCAAACATTTGCCGTGTTGCAGTATGCAGTTTTTTGTATCAGTGCAACATCGTTTACAGGAATATTTGCAGTAGGATGTAATTCAGAAGTTTTTAACGAATATGTTTTAAAAGAAAAATTTTTCCGGAAAAATATATTCTATTGGTTTAAATAAATATGGATTTGACGGTCGTAAGGATTAGCCGCAATCATTACGGTAAATTATCTTCCTGAAATATATTCTTCAACAAGTAAAGGTCCGTATTCTTCAATTATATTATTTACTTTATTGTGGAGCGATAACGTATCTTTTACCAGCGATTGATCATCTACCCCTAAACTATCGCCTGCTTTTGCCGGTTTAACGAACAATGGATAACTTAAATGTGCTGTTACGACATCCAGATTTTCATTTCCGAGATCAGCGCAAATGGCGGGGTTTTAACACCCACTGTAAATGCAACATATTTCATGAGGTCTTTAGTGGGGTCGTATAATAGTGAAGTTGGTCCTGTGAAAGGTAAACCCAATAATTCCATATAATAAATTACATCTACTGACGGAATTGTCCAGTCGGATAACCCTCACATAAATTGACGAAAATATCGAAGCCCTGTTTTTTAATTCGCGTAATTGTTTGTAGGTAGTTAATTTATTTAAAAAACGTGAACGAATTCTGCTTCAGGTAATAATGCTGATAAATCACGCGGAGGATCATAATATTGATAGTCGACATCAGAGGTTGAATAATCAGGCTGGAGCACGCATATTTTCAGGCCTTTTCCATTTTCGGTATTATTATATTATCAGCATTAATTTGCAACGTATCGTATTTATTAATTAATAAGCTTTAACTAAAGCGGGCACTTTTCGTTTTCTGTTTTTTTTCATCCATCTCAATGTGGCATCATTAATTATTTCAACAACCATTTGTGCAAACGATTTATTGCTATAACGTAAAATTGCTCCAATAGAAGTATAATTTTCATCTTCACTTAAACCACATTGCGCATTTACTTCCAAAACTGCTATTCTACCTGTAAATTTATCCATACGTAAATCAACGCGGGTATAACCTTTACCGCCATTGGACACATAAGCATCCCAACTAATTTTTTTATTTTCCGGTTAAATTTTGTGGTGCAGCAGCGTATTGATAAAAATTTCCGTTATCAGGCATCGGTGTTTCATCTTCATAAATTTCCATAAGCGGTCGAAGGATAAAAAATTTTTCATTATCCGGTAAGGCTTCATGAAAAATACGTTCAACCGGTTCATACACCTCATATTTTTTGTTGGTCAGATGAACCTACCAGCATTGCTGTAAATTCCGGACCATTAATGAACTCTTCCACCACAATTCCGCCGCTTGATAATTGCCAGCCGCGATATCCATTAAACATTTTATGAATTTGTTCTTTTAACTCAGCTTCATTGTTGACCACATTTTTAATACAAACACCCATGCTGCCACCTGAAACGGCAGGTTTAACAATAAGTGGTGCACCTAAACGTTCGAAAATTCCTGAAATATCCTGGTCAGGAGTTAAGATGGCTTCCCATTTTGCGGTTGGGACGCCGGCTAAATCGAAAGCTTCCTTCATGGTGATTTTGGAAGTGGTGATATTATAGAAATACGCATCTGCGCCGGTATAAATCAGTCCTTTTGCATCCAGTAAGTTAACAACTGATACACCTGGTGTTCCGTTAACTTCATCGCCATCGCATATATTAAATACAATAGGAAAGTTTACGCCGGTATTGCGTTCAATTACAATTTGGTCGATTACCTGCTTATACGATTGCATGGTAACGGTTGCCAAACCCAGTTAACTCAAAGTTGCTCGAATGTTTTAGTGTATTCTGCAATACTTTGAGAAAAATCCATACTTTAAGATGAGTTAGCGGGATGGACTCGTTAAGTTTAAAGGGAGTTTCTGAATGCGAGCCGTGTTCAGTGGTTAATTGCATGCGGTCGGGATGCTATGTTTTGGTTAATGTATTGTAAAAATAGTAATAAGCTGCACATGTGCAAGTGATAAGATGTGCAAATGTGTTAGGCAATACCTGAAGAGGGTTCAGATGATATAAAAACGGAACCATTCGGGGGTGAAAAAAGTCGGCTCACACCTTATTGTAACATTTACAATAAGTTAACACTAACAGCTCGTTATAGCACACAATATTTAGGTTACCTTTACGTCTTTAATAAAAAATCACATTATGCAAACCATTTTAGGAGCCGGTGGAACTATCGGTAAAGATTTAGCAAAGGAGCTAATAAATTATACATCTGAAATACGATTGGTAAGTAGAAATCCTAAAAAAGTAAATGATACGGATATTCTGCATCCGGCAGATTTAAGTGATGCAAAACAAATTGAAGGCGCAATTGCAGGAAGTGAAGTAGTTTATGTAGTAGTTGGTTTTGAATACACATTAAAAGTATGGCAAACACAATGGCCCACATTAATGCGAAATGTAATTGATTCATGTGCAAAACATAATTGTAAACTAGTATTTTTGATAACGTTTATAGTTATGATAAAGGTGAAATACCACACATGACAGAAAATTCAAAATTAAATCCACCGAAAAAAGGTGTTGTGCGGAAGCAATTAGTGGATATGATTTGGGATGCAGTAAATCAAAATAAAATACAAGCAATTATTGCAAGATCAGCAGATTTTTATGGCCCTGGTAATGATAAAAGTATGTTGATTTCTACTGTTGCAAATAATTTTAAGAAAGGTAAAACTGCAAATTATTTTGGTGGTACACAATACATCCACACTTACACCTTTACACCAGATGCAGCAAAGGCTACAGCCATTTTGGGCAATACTGCAGATGCTTATAATCAAACATGGCATGTACCAACAACAAATGAAAAAATTACCGGAAAGCAATGGATTGAATTATTTGCAAAGAGATGCATGTAAAGCCAAAAGCAATGTTGATTCCCGTATGGATGATGAAAATAATAGGCTTGTTTGTTCCGGTTTTAAAAGAATTTCCGGAGATGATGTATCAATATAAACAAGATTATTATTTCGACAGCAGCAAATTTGAAAAACGATTTGGCATTAAAGCAACATCGCCGGAAGAGGGTGTAAGATTAACGGTGGAAAGTTTGAAATAAATGCGGGGCCTTCCATTTATTTTGACACAAGTTTAATTTAGTTATTTATTGCAATGGTTTTGTTAATTGAAACAGATTCATTTGCCAAGTTAACAATGTAAATACCTGTTGGCAGATCAAGCTGTAAAATATTTTCTGAGCCTTGTATCATATTTAAATATACAAGTTCACCGGTAATGGTAAAAACTTTTAAATTGTATTCCTTGTTGATATTTTCGTCGATTTGAATATTCAGATTATTTCCATACGAAAAAATTTCAATCGTTTCTTCGTTATTTTCAAGTTCATTTTCTAGTTTACAGCTATTTGTTGAAAATGTTTGTATTGGGCAATAGGTAAGTGCTTCCATCAGTGCATAAATGCTTCTTATTCTCCATTCATAATTTATCTTAAGTTAACCCCACAACTTTCCGAAATGTTTTTTCACCTGCAATAGTTTTGGTCGTCCACATTTCAGTGCGGATTTTCGATATTGTAATTCAAAATAATCGGAAGGCGTTGTAAACCACCTTAATTTAGCGGTGGTTCCGGTTATTGCTACTTCGCCATTTGGCAATGGGGGATTACAATCAGGGATATCGCCAATAACAATTGGTTCATTAGCAATTTCAGAATAACCATAGGAATCTATCAAAATATATGCACCATTTGATTTTAGTCTAACCCACCCGTAATGTGGTTCACCGCTTATTTTTAGCTCAAATCCAACATAATGAAAGCTATAATCATTCCATGGGCCGTGCCACGAAGCAATGGAACTACCATCGTTGACATAAAGGCTGCCAAATGGAAGCATCATATTTGTTAAACTATCTGAGCCATCTAATGTGTCACCTACATTTAATTGTTCAGCAAATTGTTGATTGATAATATTCCATCCATAAAAAGACTCCCATGAAGAACTAATAAATACAACTTTGTTATCTCCTAATCCATCAACATCTGCTTCTATACCACCTATACAATAATAACAGGGGTCCCAGGTTGTATCTTTAAATAATAGATCATTTGTCCCATCTAAATTAACATCTAAATAATAGGTTACTGTTTCATCACATTCAAAACAATAAGCATCAATCATTTGATCGGGTACATATCGAAATAAATTGTTTGGCCATCAACTTTTTGCCCCTAATAAATATGTTCCAGCCATAGCGGAATAGGCTAAAAGCTGAAGATTAGATTTTCGTTGCATATTCAAAAGTCCATCTAATCAAAATAAATAAAACCTGTATTTAGTGGAATGACAATATTACGGTGTGAAATGCCTTTATAACTTAGTAAAATGAATTTTATATGCGGGAATAATCGATTACTTTAGATAACTAGTAAAATGTGTACCTGAAATTTATTTTTTGTATATAACTTTAAAAAGTAATTTGTGCCTGAATATAAAGGCGATCATCATGACCACCTGGCACATCAGTTACATTTCCTCTGAATAAATAATTTGCTAAGAACCGTATTTTATCTTTAGGCATACCATAATAAGCGCCAATGGTTAATACTTTCCATTCGTCTTCAGCACTATCGTAACGAATTAAAGGACCTGTGTTCCATTTTGTTTTTAATGCGAGTTGTGCCTGATAACCGATGGGTTCACCATAAATGGTATCTTGCACTTTGTCGATTCCTTTAGCAAATTCGCCAGCAAAAAAGCAATATTTTGAATCAAGCTGAATATCGGTGCCCAGGCGCCAAATGTCTGCATAAATATCGTCAGTTGGTGTGTAAATTGAATCATTTAAATAACGGAGTCCGCCAAACGCAAATGACCCGCCGATTTTTATTTTTAAATCATCCTGCTTATACTGCAAACCTAGTCTACCCCAACAAACCATTTTTGTATTAAAGTCAAAGGGCCCGGCAACATTCATTCTGGTTCCATTTGTGAGTGTTATGGCATTTTCGACGCGTAAATGTTCTGAAATAGCGATATGACCTAATAAACCGATTCCCACATCGCGTAAATTTTCACCTCTGCAAACCGCATCTGACATTTCTGCTCTGTTTACAGTATAGAGTTGAGTAATTGAAGTGGTGTTTTCCCAGCCAAATTGTGTTTTTTGTTGCCCGATTCTAATGTGTTGGTTTTTATATAATCTAACTCTAAATATGCATCTCGTAACATGCCACCAACTTCCGGTGCTCGTGGATCTATCATTAGTTGATAGCCTACATTTTTATTTATTTTACCACTTGCAATTAAGCGAGCGCGTAATACTCTGAATCCGTCGGGATCTCTTATTGTGTCGCCATTTGTATTAAACTCGTTCAAATAATGAACTTGTACTACACCTTCAATTTTGGGCAAATACTTTTTCTTTTAAAGAATCCGGTGATTGTTGAGCAATGGCATTAAAATAAATGCAGATAAATAGACATATCAACGTTGCTTTCATATACTTTAAATTTTAAGTTAAAGCAAAGTAAATTGCCGAAATTGGACGAATTCTATTGTAATTCTGTAGTAATTCTGAAGAAAGAAGTTTAGCTATGACTAACTATGAAAATGTAGTTACCATTTTCGTAATTGCCTGAAATTGATAAACCAGAAACCTTACAAATATCGCTAACAATGGCAAGCCCTAAGCCGGGGGAAGCGGAGGTTTCATTCGCTTTTATGAATCGTTTAAAAAAATTACTTACTTCTGTTTCCGGAGCTAAGCCGGGGTTTGAAAAAATAATTTTATTTATTTTGATGCTAATACTTAATTTACCCAAGTTGGTTTTGTGTTTAAAGCTGTTTTCAAGTAAATTTTTTATCAACACTTCAGCCAGGTGCAAGTTCATTTCATGTGTAAAAAATCCATCTTCCTGATATTCAATTATAAATTCATCGCCGAATATTTCTGTGTAAATGTTTACCTGATTTGCAATAACTGAATTAAAATTTATGCGTGTTAGTTCTTTAAATTGATTGTTGTCGATCTTCGCTAACAACAATAATGCCTCTACGATATGCGACATTCTGTTTGACGTGAGGTAAATTTTTTCAATATGACCGGCAACCGCTTCGTCTAAATTTGATTGCATTAAAAGTTCAGTATTATTTCGAATAATACTTAAAGGTGTTTGCAACTCATGAGAAGCATTTTCAGTAAATTTTTTTAAGGTGGAGAAATCTTTATTAATCTGCTCGGTCAGGTTATTCAAAACAATATTTAATTCATTAAATTCTTCAATAGAAGAGGGTTTTAAACCTAATTGATTGCCGTTTTTCAGGGTGAACGACTTCACAGTTTCAAGATTCTTATAAAAGACAGCCCATATTTTTTTATGTGAACGTTTGTTCAAAAAGTATAATATGCCAAAAATTAAGAAAAGGAACCCACTGAATGATTTTACCACAGCCCAAAAAACGTCAATGTTTTCAATAGTTTTACTTCTACAGGTTATAGCATAGTTATCACCATTAATTGATTTGTATAATGTAAATTCAGTGAATTGTGTTTGTTCGCCTTCGATTTCATCATAAATAATGGTATCATTAATGCTATATTCTACATTTGGTAATTCTTTTATTTTCTTTATTTCAGAAACGGGTGGTTGAGGATAAACAGTATCTTCATTTAAAATTTGTTTTTCAATTCTCAAGCAATTTACTGCTAAAGTATCTGTTGTTTCTTCGTGAATTATTGCTGTAATTAAAAAATACAAGCTTACACCTGCGATAAGTGATACGGCAGTTGCAGCTAAAATAAAATCTCTATTTGTTTTCTTAAGTAATTTCAATGGTCAGTAAATTTATATCCAAAACCATAAATTGTTTTAATGTAATCGTTGCAGCCAAGTTGAAGCATTTTTTTTCTTAAGTTTTTTATATGGGTATAAACAAAATCAAAACTTGGCATGTTTTCCATAAAATCGCCCCACAAATGCTCGGCTATGGCCTCTTTACTTAGAACACGGTGTTGGTTTTGAACTAAATAAAATAACAATTCATATTCTTTTTTTGTTAATATGATTTGGTCGTTATTGATGTAGGCTTCAGCGTGTTCTACATTTATAGACAGCTCATGGAATGTTATTATTTCAGTGTTATTACTTGTTTTGCGTCGTATTAAAGCATGTATGCGCGATCTCAGTTCCGCTAAATGAAAGGGTTTGGTTAAATAGTCATCAGCTCCTAAATCCAAACCCAACAGTTTATCTTCCAGTGCGTTTTTTGCACTGATAATTATAAGACCGGCTTCTGACTTATTATCTTTTAATTGCCGGAGTAAAGATAAACCGGAGCCACCGGGTAGGGTGATATCTAAAATTATGATATCATAGGTAAACATTAATAGTTTATCAGAAGCTGATAGATATGTATCAGCTCATTCGCGAATAAAGTGATCTTTAACAAGATAACTAAGTCTAGCATTCCTTATATCAGTCTCATCTTCTATAATTAATACTTTCATGATAAATACAAAATTGATGTGGAATTCTGTTTTAAATTTGAAGATTGGGGTTTAACAATACAAGATAACAAGATGTTTTATAAAATCCTATTCAACACTAATAAATTACCTGAAAGTATAGCCGCTGCTTAAACTGATTTGTTCTTAGTAGAACTAAGAAATTTCAAGCAATCATTTTCGTTGTTTATTTATAAACTTTAACAATCTAATATTCAGGTGTTTGGATTCCTAATTGTTATTCAATATCCGTATTCAGCTTGTATCTGCACACGCGATGATTGCCCTGGTCAACCACATAAACCGTTTCGCGCAAATAGGCAACACCGGAAGGATTAATAAAATTAAATGGTCCGCTGCCTTCACCACCAAAAGACGCAATTATTTGTTTGGTAGTTGAAGAACCGGCAGGAGGATTTACACCTTCGTATCCTTTTCGGGTAAATTGATATAAAGAGTCTGTGCCAGCGTCTACAACAAAAATATATCCTGTAAAATCAGGAGCAATATAAACATCAGTAGGATTGATAAAACGATTTGGTTCGTATAAAAAGCGATCTGCTTTTGTATAATCAAATACAGTTAGTGCTGCATTTTCGCCATATGTAATTCCACTTTCCGGGTCGCTGAATTGTGCAATCCACAAACATTTATATTGTGCTGACGGATTGGTTAGTGTTATTAAAAATTCGGGTGAGGATGAAATTCCGGATAAACTTTGAGGTGGTGCGGCAAATGTTGCAATTGCGCTTATATCCCATACCGAACGCAAATTGCTGGTAACAGGAGACAGTCCATTTGCATAACCGATATAACAGCCATTTTCATCGTAAAATAAAACTGCATTATCGGTTCTTGCAATTCCGGCAATATCGTTATTAGGTCCTTTTCTTGTAATATAAACGGTATTATCTGCTAAGGTGGTTACGCCGGTAAATTCAACGGCTTCATCTTCAGCGCCACGGAAAGATGTTACATTGCGGCTTACATCACAAAAGGGATGAATTAAGGTATCAATAATTTCGAGATTGCCGTTTGCGGTTCCTGTTAAATGATAAACGGCAGCTAAATTTTCTAAAATGCCATCACCATCCACATCAATATTTACCCTGCCGGTAACATAAGTATGTAGTCTTCGGTCTTGTGTAATATCTGTGGCGCCGGGAATGGCAATTGTATTATAAATAACACCTGTCTGGTCCAAAACTTTTATGCCTTCAGCATCAACCACATAAATCATTTCATCATAACCACAATAAATATCAGTCGGCTCAATAAAATCGTCCCAAAAAGGAAGAATAGGAACATAACCGGCTTCATTTTGAATAATATCGGGATCAATTGCCCCTTCTTCAAATATTTCGTCAACAGTTGCATCTTCTCTGCTGCCAAATAAAAAATCGCAACCCGACAATATTATTATTGCACTTATTAAAACAGTATATATAAAACGCGAATACATTTATTGTCGTTGTGTGTTTGATTTATTTGATTTATTCGGCAGCGTGTATGCAATACCAATTTTATTAATCATGCCCAGATTATCGAGATAATTAAAACCGTAATCTAATTTTATTTGACCAAATCGGCGATTAAAATAAGTCCCGAAACCGAAAGCCGGAAAAGCACCATTGTCGGTAGCAAAAGTATAACCTGTGCGTGCGTAAAATATTTTTTTCCAACCATATTCCAAACCGATACTATATGTTTCATTATTATCGGTTGGGTGATTTAATTGTAAGGCAGCAGT
Organism: Bacteroidota bacterium; assembly: GCA_016706255.1. Taxonomy (NCBI): domain Bacteria; kingdom Pseudomonadati; phylum Bacteroidota; species Bacteroidota bacterium. The sequence goes on from JADJJZ010000003.1 coordinate 38,000, forward strand.
TAAAATATGTTTATCATTTTTAATAGCATCCCATGCAAACCCTAAACGAAAAACGGTGGGAACTGCAATTTCGGTAAATTCATTAATTGTTGCTGAATCGTATAAGTTTAACACTGCAATTTCGCCGCGCGGCTGGGTATTAAATCCAAAATTTGTAATTGCAACAGCGAATCGTGTGTTTTGAATTCCGATATCATATTGAAAACCGAAATCAAAAATTAAATTCTGGTTGTGGACTGATGCTAAATCTTCGCGGATATATTTTGCAGTGACGCCAAAGCTGAACTGGTCGGTTAGCTCTCTGGCCAATGAAAGGCCAATTCCCAAATCGGTAGCTCTAAAAGTTTGGCCGGTACCGAAAGGTAAAAATTCGGTGGTAACATCCATTTCACCGGCGTCAAAATACTGGAGGCTGACACCTACGAGGGTATTATCGTCGATTCTATAGGTAATTCCGGCAAAATTTAGGCTGGTTCCTGCCGCAAAATCGGTGTAGTCAACGGCAAAATTAAATTTATTGCTGTCTAATTGCGTTAATCCTGCCGGATTCCAATACAATGATGATACATCATCTACCACGGCTAAAAAGCTTTCACTCATAGCCGCAGAGCGCCCATCAGGAGCAATTTTCAGGAATTGCCAGCCGGTAGTGGCAGTGCGCGAGTCGCCATAAGCAGGCAGAATTTGTGCCTGAGCAAAATTTGCTAATAAAAACAATCCCATAAATAGGAGGCTGCGCATGCAGCAAAGATAAATTAAGATTTGAAGAAATGGAGGGGATGAATAAGGAGCTTAGGGAAAGGTAAGAATATTTTATAAAATAGGCAAAAAAGTTTTTAGTGCTTAAGAAAAATTGTGAATGATTTTGACAAAATTTGACTTTTTAGGCGAAAAAAGCCCGTTAAAAATTGGTAAAATTCGAGATAAAAATGTGGCGTGTTTTGGGAGATTTTTTGGGTAAAATTTAAGGAAAAAAGCTTGTTTTTGCTGCAATTTGCGCGTCTGCAATTTTGGCAGAGTCTCTAAAACCTGTTAGGTTTAAACCTGGAAGGTTTAAACCTAACAGGTTGAAATTCTTAACCGCTTACATCCCCAAAACCCTCAAAAAGTAAAAGGTAGCTCAAAATTCCACCTTCAATCTGCAGCCTGAAAAAATGTCATGCAATAAAAAAGTGAAAACCCAATTTCAACAAGCAATTTTTAACCCGCTAAAACGCATTAATAAATCATTATTTTTTTGGTATAAACGCCACTTATATTCCGAAATTCAAAAAAGTAGATGCCATTTGGCAATTGCGTGGTATTAAATGTATAAGTTTGGTTAGACTGAATTTCTTTATTAATAATAACCGCACCCTGGGCATTGATTAAAGTTGCACTAATTGTTTGTTGTTGATCAGATAAAAATTCCATTTGAATATTTGCATTTGTCGCATCATAAAAACAATTTAATGTATTATTTTCATTTTGCTCGTGAATATTTATTGTTCCGCAGTCTAATAATACATCCAGATTGGTTATTTCACCGCTGGATAAATTTACATCATTTATAGTCTTGGTTGCGCAACCTTCTTTTGATACAATAACTTCGTAACTTCCGGGTAAATAATATCCTGTTTTATACGCACCGATAATATTGGAACTGTCAATTACATCTGTTCCCACCAATTCAATTTTTGCGTTAATTATATTTGCAAAAGAAATATCATCCATAATATTCCCTTCAAGATAACAAGCGCGCTGATAATTTGGTTGCAAAACAATTAATCCTTGTTGTATATCTGAAACAATTATTGTCCCTGAATTAAAATAGGGGAATATGCCCCAGGCTCCTTCCAGTGCGCCATCCGGGCCAAATGGTGATGTATCGTAATGTGCTACTTCCACTAAGTTTTCAGGCCGGTGAGCATCGTGTATGGTTGCGCCTTCGCTGTAATGTGCAGTTACTAAATATCCGTTGTTGTAATAGGTATTGTGTGCAATAGTTGAATCTTTGGCTCCGTGTTTTATTTGATCTACAAGTTTCATATCGGTGATGTCGGTTACATCAAAAGCAGAAATAAAACCAGTCCAGATTTCATCTGTAGTAAATAAATATTTTCCATCATCACTTACCCAACAATTATGTGTTGCACTCGCAGATGTTGTTTGAATTCCGATTAAATCGATTGCACTTTTATCACTCACATCAAAAACATAAACACCGCCTGAATAAATACACGCAGCCCAAAGGGTGTCGTTGCGCACAAATCCGTCATGAATATACTGTGCGGTAATTTCATTTACATATACAGGTAATTCAGGGTCACTATTTAAATCAACAATATAAGCACCTTCAGATGAGCCTGTTAAAACATTATACCCAAATATATAACCATAACCACTTTCATCAATAAACAGTGTATGCGCAGTATTTAAAGGATGGTCAATAGTTCCTTTAAATGAAACCGTATCAATTGCATCAGGCAAATTGGTTAAGTCAATAATCATTAATCCGCCTCCACCCTCAGTTGTTACATAAGCATGATTATCCCAGGTTTTTATTTCGCGCCAGGTGCTTTGCGGACCCGGAACAAAAAATAATTGATTTGGTGTTAAAGGATTGGTGATGTCAACTATTGAAGTGCCATAACTTGTTCCAACCAATGCATATTCTTTTCCATCCGGACTGTTGTAACCCCAGCATCCGCTCATTTGAATTGTATCGGGATAAATAAATTCACTTGCAAACGACAGGTTATATTGAGCAGAAGCCGAACAGTAACAAACTATTGTATAAAAAATGGTAAAAATTATTTTCATTGATGCGGTTTAATATCAGATGTAAATTTATTTATCAATTTTGTACTTACTGTAATGTTAGTGTAAAAACCCAACTATGAACGACCTGATAAACGAAAATGTAAGTGCTTATATCGAAAAGTACACCACCGCTGAGGATGAACATCTTGCAGCCCTAAACCGGGAAACCCACCTGAAAGCAATGATGCCAAGGATGTTAAGCGGACATGTGCAGGGTAAGTTTTTAGAATTAATTTCAAAAATGATTCAACCGAAATGGATTCTGGAAATAGGCACTTTTACTGGTTATAGCGCAATTTGTTTGGCGAAAGGACTTGCTCCTGATGGGAAATTAGTAACTATCGATATTAATGAGGAATTGACGCCTTTGGTAAAAAAATACATTGCAGCAGAAAAAATGGAAACACAAATTGAAGTAATTACCGGAAATGCCATCAAAATAATTCCCGATTTGCCTTATCAGTTTGATTTAGTTTTTATTGATGCCGATAAAAACAATTATTGTAACTACTTTGATTTAGTTATTGAAAAAGTTCGCCCCGGAGGGTGGATTTTAGCAGATAATGTGCTTTGGAGCGGTGCTGTTGCTGAAGCTAAACATGATAAAGATACTGCTGCAATTCATGCATTTAATGAACTCATACATAAGGATACCAGAGTTGAACAGGTAATCGTTTCTATTCGAGATGGCATAACTATTGCCCGAAAAAATGGATAGATAACATATTTTGTGGATAATATACCTGATATTCAGGGCGTTAGGAAGGGTAATTTTGAGATTGACATGAGGTGCCTGCTCAAAACAAGTATGAAAAGTTTAAGTATTACATTTCTGATGGTCATTTTTTCGGCTACCTTGCTGGCGGGGCAACCCAACCAGAAGGTGTTGGATTATATCGACCAGTATAAAGAAATTGCCGTTCGGGAAATGATTACGTATAAAATTCCGGCCAGTATTACGATGGCCCAGGGTATTTTAGAAAGTGGAGCCGGACAAAGTGAGCTGGCATTAAAATCGAATAATCATTTTGGGATAAAATGTCATACCGACTGGAAAGGTGAAAAAGTATATTATGACGATGATGCTAAAGATGAGTGCTTTAGAAAATATGAACATGTTGAAGAATCTTATCGTGATCACAGCGAATTTTTAGTGAATAAAACGCGTTATGCTGCTTTGTTTGAATTAGATATCACCGATTACAAAGGATGGGCGAAAGGATTAAAGTCTGCCGGATATGCTACCAATCCGAAATATGCAGATTTACTGATTAATTTAATTGAAGATTATAATTTGCAGGAATTAGATAAAATGACTGCAGCCGATATAAAAAAATCGGATAAAAAAGACGATAAGAAAAAACACGATCCTGTTGTAAAGGAAGATGTTAAAACGGATACAAAACCCAAAAAAGTTAGCTGGGGTGGATATAATGAAGAGGTTTATTATCACAACAGAATTCCAACAGTTACCATTCAATCCGGAGATTCACCTGAATCACTTGCCGAAAAACATCATATTAAATTAAAATTACTTAAAGATTATAATGATATAGAAAATGGTGGTGATTTGCAGCCCGGAACAAAATTTTATCTGCAGCCAAAACGCAAAAAAGGTGATACCAAATACCATGTTGTAAAACAAGGTGAAACCATGTGGTCTATTTCAAGAGATGAAGGCGTTCGTTTATCGCAATTATATAAATTTAATCAAATCCACGAAGGGCAGGAACCTGCAGTTGGGGAAGAAGTGAACTTGCGTTCAAAAAGAAAAGACGACTTAAAACTTGCAACAAAAACAACAACAAAACCAAAAACTGAAGTTAACCAAAAAGAAGATAAGCCGAAACAAGAAAAATCAAATTCGGAACCTGTAGAAAAAACGGAATTTAAGGATAAAAATGATGATGCTTTTATTGATTTTGAGGAAGAAATAATTGCTCCGGAAGTTGAAGAAAAACAGCCGTCGACAAAACCGGAAGACCCTGTTTCTACCGGAGTAAAAACAACTGAACCCGTAACATCAGTTGCAATTTATCATACCGTAGCTGCACAGGAAACGTTGTATGCCATATCAAAAAAATACCAGGTAACAGTTGCGCAAATCCAAAAGTGGAATAATTTACCTGATACAAATATTAAAATTGGCCAGCAATTAATTGTGGGTTATAAATAATTCCATTGCAAATAAACAATAAAATATTTAAGCCTTATCTGGATGCCTCGGTTATTCAAAAAAGAATAACGGAAATGGCAAAAGAAATAACTGCTGAATTTCATGATAAAAATCCTGTGTTTATAATTGTGTTAACGGGGGCATTTGCATTTGGCGCAGAATTAATCAGGCAATTTCAGGGTAAATGTACTGTTCGGTTTACAAGAATTAAATCGTACACCGGTACTGTCGCCGGCGAAATTGAGGTGTTCACCGGCTTTGATATCGACCTGAAAGATAGACATATCATTTTTTTGGAAGATATAATTGATACAGGAAAAACCGTATTTCACTTAACACGTGAAGCAGAAAAATTAAAACCTGCAAGTATTACTGTTGCAACACTTCTACAAAAACATATTCTTCGCCCTAATCTGATAAAAGGCGATTATGTTGGTTTTGAAATTCCCGATGTGTTTGTTGTTGGATATGGATTAGACTACGATGAAGAAGGAAGAAACTGGAATGGTGTTTATCAGTTAGATGATAAGTGATATATTTTTCAGGTATTGCCTTTTAATTATTGATTTACCAATTTTTTCAAAATACGTTTTGGAAAACTTATTTCTGTATGGTATTCAATCAATTAAATTTAGGCTTGCTCACTTCTTTAAGATAAAATTCCCGCTTAAATCGTTAATAGCATGTGTGCGTTTCATGTTTTTACTGTAAGCATAAACGTCAACACCAATCTTTAACAATACAAATAAACACATGTAAGCTATACTGCCGATATTTTTTACATCCGGAAACAATTTTTCGCCGGCAAACATTGAAGCAAATGTTCCCAAAACAATTACGACATGAATTACAACTACACGACTATCGAATATATTACCTAAATCGCGTAAGCTTGTTGTTTTATATTCCTTATCTCTGATCCATAACACATATTCAGCTAGGTGCGTAAAGAAAAATCCTAAAAAACTCAATAACACCCATGGGTCTAAAAAGAGTAATGCATTTGCAAAAGCGATTGGGTCTTCTTCAATTGCGGTTAAAATACCTATGAATATGATAATAAATAATAAATAAAAGCCGAGCATCAACAATCGAATTATTCCGTAACTCAATCGCATATAAATTTTGCTATTCACCTGCTGATAAGTTAACGTTTTGCCATTAACTGTAAAACCCGGATCGGGTTCGCTTTTAAGCTCAGCCTTTCCCATTTTAACAAACTGAAAAATACTGATAATTACCGTTTCCCACCAATACAAATAGAATAGGGCGAAAAAGGATACATTAAAATAAAGTACACCAATAAGCGGAAGAATATTAATACAGATAATTACCGGAACAATTGGAAAACTCCTTGTGCGTGGTGATGGTGATTGCATGGAAATTATTTAGCTTTTATTCCTCTCAAATAAGCAAGACCATCATCGCTTAGTTTCTTAGTTTGCATTGATGCAGCGTATTGATAGGCTACATGTGCACAATCATCGCTTAAGTTAAATTCCATGGCAACAGAATTTTTCGGGCCAGCTCCAACTTCATCATCCATAAAATAAATAATTTGCCCGTCGTAACCACATTTTAATAATGGAATATCTTCATCGGTAATATAGGAAGTAAATTTCTTAATATCTTTTTTATCAGTTATATCTACAAAAGTATCGGGTAGTGAATCGTTGTAAAAAACAACCTGAATTTTTTTGGTGCTTTTAATTAACTCAGATATTTCAGTTACTTTTTCGCAACGCAAAAACATTACGGTAAAAAATAGTAAAATAGCGCCAACTAGAAACTTGAATATATTCATAGTAAACTAAAGGTAATAATTGTTTAATAAAAGTATCAATTCGTTTTGACTGTTCAGATATATAGTATTTCTTTTCTGAATACTTTGTAATACCCCTTTTCGATACCGGTTTTCGCCACAAGGTCAACTTTATGGTTTAACAATTTTTCTAATTCATCGGTTAGGTCAATTATTTCGATTCCGATTGGTTTTTTAAAATCAACAATGATATCGATCTCGCTTCCGGGCATAAAATCGTCTTTCACTATCGCCCCAAACAGTCCGATACTGCTCAAACTGTATTTTGATGACAGGTAGGGTTTGTTTTTAGTGAGTGTTTCTTTTATTTCCTCGAGTACGTTCATGTAACAAAGGTAACCCTATTTGGGCTTATTTGGGCAAAAACCATATTCCTGCGGTTTAGTGAAATAAATACGGCGTAACCCGCTATCTTTGCACCTTCAATTTATTCTTTTCATGATCAATTTAATACTATTCGGCCCTCCGGGAAGCGGCAAGGGCACTCAGGCTGAACGACTCAAAGAACATTTTAATCTTCTTCATATATCAACGGGTGACCTGTTGCGGGCAGAAATTGCCAACGGGACTCAATTGGGATTGGAAGCAAAAAAATTTATGGACGCAGGCAATCTAGTACCTGATGCAGTGGTTATTGGCATGTTGGGTGGTGCAGTTGAAGAGGCGAAAACCAAAGGAAAGCAGGGTATTATTTTCGATGGTTTTCCAAGAACAACGGCTCAGGCGGAAGCTTTAGATAACATGCTGATGGAAAAAGGCACCTCCGTGAGTTGTGTATTGAGTCTGGTTGTAGATGAAGAAGAACTAACCCAAAGAATACTAAAAAGAGGCCTTACCAGCGGCCGTTCCGACGATAATGATGTTGAAACCATCAGAAAACGAGTGCAGGAATATCGCACTAAAACAGAACCGGTTGCAGGGTATTATAACAATCAGGATTTGCTAATCGAGATTGCAGGTGTAGGCACCATTGAACACATTTTTAACGCATTAATGCAGGCAGTTAATAATGTGGCTTCAAATCATAGCGACAACTAAATAATTGTTGCTACAAAGGCATTGAGGAGAAAAGTTTATGGAAAAACAGAATTTTGTTGACTACGTTAAAATCCACTGCAAAAGCGGTAAGGGAGGCGCGGGAAGTGTGCATTTCCACAGAGATAAGCACACGATGAAAGGCGGTCCTGACGGCGGTGACGGTGGTAGAGGCGGGCACGTTATTCTGCGCGGCAATGCTCAGTTGTGGACCTTGCTCCATTTGAAATACCGCAAACATGTGATTGCTGAAAACGGCCATTATGGAACTGAACGCTTGCGAAGTGGTTCTGAAGGGGAAGATGTGATTCTGGAAGTGCCACTGGGAACAGTTGCTAAAGATTTTGAAACCGGCGAAGTTGATTTCGAAATTGTTGAAGACGGGCAAGAAGTAATTTGGGTGCCCGGAGGAAGAGGCGGATTGGGAAATAACCATTTTAAGTCACCTACAAACCAGTCGCCACGCCATGCCCAACCCGGTGAACCCGGAATAGAAGCCTGGAAGCTACTTGAGCTGAAAGTGCTTGCTGACGTTGGTTTGGTTGGATTTCCAAATGCAGGTAAATCAACATTATTATCGGTATTATCTGCCGCAAAACCCGAAATTGCCGATTATCCGTTTACTACATTAGTGCCCAACCTGGGTATTGTTGCATACCGTGATCACAAGTCGTTTATTATGGCTGATATACCCGGAATTATTGAAGGGGCCAGCGATGGTAAGGGATTAGGGATTCGGTTTCTTAAACATATTGAACGCAATTCGCTGCTTTTATTTATGGTGAGTTGTGAGGATAAGGATATTAAAACTACCTATAAAATATTACTGGATGAGCTCAAAAAATTCAACAAAGAATTGCTGAGCAAACAACGAATTTTGGCAATTACTAAAGCCGATTTAATTGATGATGAATTAGAAAAAATGCTGAAGAAGGAATTACCTAAATCAGTTCAAACGGTATTTATTTCATCACACACAAAAAAGAACCTGGATAAATTAAAAGATATGATCTGGACCGAATTAAATAAACCGGATTTAGATTAATTCAGGTAATAAATTAAGGCATGCAAAAATATTCAACTACAAGCTGGTTGCTGTTAATCGTATTAAGTTTAATATGGGGTTTTTCTTTCATATTTATGAAATACGGATTAAAAACGTTTACCTGGGATGAAGTTGCAGCCATTCGTATTTCGTTTTCATTTATAGCAACACTTCCACTCATTTTTATCCATTTCAAAAAAATAAAAAAAGCTGAAATAAAATATTATTGTATGGTCGGATTTTTTGGAAGTGGTTTACCGGCCTTTTGTTTTACATTTTCTCAAACCCATATAGAATCAGGTATTGCGGGTGTTTTAAATTCACTTACACCTGTTTTCACTTTTATTTTAGGCGTGCTGTTTTTTAGCATGCGATTCGAAAAAAATAAATTGTACGGTTTAATAGTTGCTTTAACCGGCGCAATTATTTTAGTTGTGTTTGATCGCTCAGCAAGTGGTGAAAGTAATTTAATTTATGCCTTGCCTTTATTTGCTGCAACAATGAGTTATGCCACATCAGCAAATTTGGTAAAACGATTTTTACAAAATGCTCATCCGCTCACTTTAGGTGCTGTTGGATTTTCATTTATCGGCATCCCTGCAATTATTTATTTATTCACCACCGATTTTTTAAGTCGTGCCAATATGCCTTCATTTAATGTGAGTTTAATGAGCGTAATATCATTAAGTTTTTTCGGAACCGTAATTGCATCGATTGGATACTATGCACTCATTCAAAGAACAGATGCCATTTTCGGTAGTTTGGTAACTTATTTAATTCCGATTGTGGCAATCATAATAGGATTTATCGATGGCGAAACGCTTCGTATTTATCACCTGATCGGAATGCTGTTTATACTTGTAGGTATTTACATCATAAACGCCAGGCCCAAAGCTGCAGTAGAACCTTTAGCGCCAAGTAAGGAAATCGGAGTTTAAGGCATAGCGACTACTGCGCTTATCTCTACGCGTACGTTTTTTGGTAAACCGGCAACGGCAACTGTTTCACGGGCCGGTGGATATTCAGTAAAATATTCTCCATAAACTGCATTTACATCTGCAAAATAATTCATGTCGCTTAAGAATATGGTGCATTTTACCACGTTGTTCATTTTACAACCGGCCTGTTCAATAATTGCCTTCAGGTTTTCCATAACCACGCGGGTTTCCGCTTTAATATCAGTACCTGAATATAGAGTGTTTGTTGCAGGGTCGATGGCAATTTGGCCTGAAACAAATACAAATCCACCTGCTGATATTGCTTGTGAATAAGGTCCGATTGGCGCAGGTGCCGAAGGTGTATAGATTACGTTTTTCATTACGGTTTTATTGGTTGAACAGGATGTAAAAGTAGTAACAATGCAACAAATGCATGTCAAAACCATTGGAAAGCGGTGTAGCATCATGTTATACAATTTGGAATTTCATATAAATTGTGTGTAAATTTATACCTCCTTTTTGAGAGAATTTCAAACCCGAATCATGCACCACTTTGGTATGCGACCTTTACTCATTTTTTGTATCACTGCGATTATGTCGCTGGGCTCCTTTAATAGTGCAAATGCTCAGATAACATGGACTACAGGTTATACAGCAGATGCAATAGCAGCTTACCTTGCAGGCGATGGGGTTGATATTGACAATGCAGTAATTGACTGCCACAACTTAGCCTTCGGTTTGTTTGATTGCGTAGATTGTAATGTTGGTATCGATTCAGGTGTGGTTTTAACAACAGGAAGAGTATCAAATATTGCGGGACCCAACAATGCCGGTGGAACGGGAACAGATAATGGCTGGCCCGGCGACCCTGATTTAAATGCTTACCCGGGTATCGGAACTACTCATGATGCCTGCGTTTTAGAGTTTGATGTGTATTCTCCGGGTGATAGTTTGCAATTTCAATATGTTTTTGGTTCAGAAGAATATCTGGAATATGTTGGCGGTATAAACGATGCTTTCGTATTTTGGATTAGCGGTCCGGGTTTTGCAACACCTACTAATATTGCCCTAATTCCAGGTACTGCGCTACCGGTTACAATCGACAACGTAAATAACTTAGATTTTCCGATGTATTACATCATTAACGGTGCCGGCGGCGGTCCTGTTTATGGTGTAGATCCTTACTATATTGAATACGATGGTTTTACAACTGTGCTTACTGCTGCTGCAGAGGTTTCTCCTTGTACCTGGTATCATTTGAAATTAGCCATTGGTGATGAATCCGATTTTGTGTTCGATTCAGGTGTGTTCTTAAAAGCAAAAAGTCTTGTAACAACTTATCTCGCTGATTTTACTTATCCCGGTTTTGATTTTGGAGAAGATGCTGTTTTTTGCACCACCGAACCTGACCCTGATCCAATGTTAGCGACCGGCGCAGATGCAGGTACATTTACCGCAACACCTGCCGGCCTCGATTTGGATGCCGGAACTGGAGCACTCGATTTGAGTAATTGTTTACCGGGATCTTATATACTCACTAATACATTAATTACCGGCTTCTGCGATTTAGATACTTTCGTTTATACAATGAATGTTATAATTGAAGAACCCGGCGTTGCAGGATTTTTATTCCCGGGCTCACCATATTGTTCAAACGATGCTGATCCGTCACCTATACCGGTTGCCGGAGCTACATTTGGTGTGTTTTCTGCCGCACCTGCAGGTTTAGTTTTTAATGCCGCTACAGGGGTTGTAGATTTAAGTGCTTCTACTCCCGGTACTTATACAATGACCAACACACTGGCTGCCGGAATGGTTTGTCCCGGCGCAACAGCAACAGCATCAATAACAATTTTCCCCGCATATACACAAACAGTTAATGCGGCAATTTGCACCGGAGAAGCATATGTTTTGCCTGATGGCGGAACAGTATTTACTGCAGGCACTTATGTTTCAAATTTATTAACTACAAAAGGATGTGATTCCGTAATTACAACCAACTTAACCGTAAACCCGGTATATAATTTTACACTGAATCCAAGTATTTGTTTAGGTGCTACCTACACACTTCCTGATGGAACAGGTGTTACTGCTGCCGGTACTTATGTAAATGCATTTACAACTGCGGCAGGCTGCGATTCAATTTATACGGTTAATTTATCTGTAAATCCTGTAATCACGTTAAATCCAACCATACATCTTTGTGATGGCGAAACATATACGTTACCTGATGGAACTGTTGTTGGTGTTACCGGTTTATATCCTGTTACATTAGTTACTGCTGCAGGTTGTGATTCAACAATTAATACTACCGTATTAGTGCATCCTGTTTTTGATATTGTATTTAATCCTGTTATTTGTGCAGATGCAAATTATACACTTCCTGATGGTTCTGTTGTAAATACATCAGGTGTTTATGTAAATAATTTCCTTACTACAAAAGGATGTGATTCAATTATTACAACTAACCTAACCGTAAATCCTATTTACGATTTAGTTTATAATCCTGAAATATGTATTGGTGAAACATATACACTTCCTGATGGAGCTGTTGTTGCTGCAAGTGGAGTATTTAATTACGGATTTACTACAGCCGCAGGTTGTGATTCGAATATTACTGTTAACCTGACTGTTCATCCATTACCTGTATTAAGTTGGGTTATAGATGATATTTTCTGCATGGAGCAAGGCGCAATAACAATGGAAGCTACACCTGCAGGAGGAACTTACAGTGGAACCGGAATTTCAGGAGATAATTTTGTTACTGCAACAGCAGGTGTTGGTGGTCCTTACACACTTACTTATGAATACACCGATATTTATGGTTGTTATAATAGTATTACCGCAACAACTTCGGTTGATGATAACTATGTAATTGCCTGGGGAGATACCAGTATTTATTATGGAGAAGATGCTGATTTATTCAGCGAAGCAGGTGGCGATTATACGTGGTCACCTACCGATGGCATTGCATGTGTAACCTGTCCTGAAACAAATGTAATTCCACCTTATTCAATCGATTATGTGATGACATCTGTTGATGAAAACGGATGTGTTGCTTCAGATAATGTTATGGTGAGTATTATTCCTGATCCACCTAACGATGTATTTATTCCGAATACATTTACACCAAACGGTGATAATATAAACGATATGTTTTTCGCCTTCGGATGGAATGTAACTTTAATTAATTCCATTCAGATTTTTGATCGTTGGGGTGAATTAATGTATTTCGCAGAAAATCTTAATCCGGGCGATATGAGCAAGGGGTGGGATGGTACCATAAATGGTGTAGCCGTAAATAATGGCGTATATGCATTTATTGTAGAAGTACAATTTGAAACCGGTCAGCGCATGACAAAATCGGGAAATGTTACCTTAATTCGTTAAATCAATTTTTTATTGCAGCAGACATTAATATTTTGCTCGAGATAATATTCGCGGCAAAATAGGGCATGGTTATTATTCTGCGTAACGCTGTTTTATTCCATTTTAATTTACCGGTTAATAGTTGATAGGTATTTTGTTTCCCTTGTGCTAAGCGGAAACGATAATGCACGTATCGGTGTAAACGTTTGTAGTATTCCGGCGAAAAAGTTGCTTTATACATCATTAATAATTCGTCGCTATCGTTCCAGTTTTGTTTTTCGTGTAAATCGTTTTTTACAATTTCATAAAACTTTGTTCCCGGTAAGGGGTAAGAAACAGAAATACCAATATCATGCGGCATTAAATCCAATAGCATATTAATAGTAAGGTCAATATCAGTTTTTAATTCACCTAAATAACCAAATTGCAGAAAAAAGCAGGGTTTAATTCCGTGTTGTTTCATTAATTGTGTAGCCGTTATTATTTGTGCGATGGTAGTGCCTTTATCCATTGCATCCAATATTTTTTGTGAGCCACTTTCTGCACCAATCCATATTTCATCACAGCCGGCAAGTGCTAAATATTGGATATTATCTGTATCTAACAACAAGTCGGCGCGACATTGAATTTTAAATTTAAACTTAAGATTTTTTTGTTGCACCAATTCACTGAATTGTTTAATCCACATTGGTTTTAATCCAAAAATATCATCACAAAACCAAAAATGTTCAACGCCATATTTAGTAATCAGCATTTCAATTTCCTGCACAACATTTTCGGCAGAACGGCAATTATATCTGTTCCCATAAATTGGCTTGGCACACCAGTTACATTTAAACGGACAACCTCGTGTTGTAGTCATGTTTAATGAAAAATAACCGGATTTTTGTTTCCACTTAGATTGATATTTTTTTATGTCAATTAAATGCCAGGCAGGAAATGGTAACGTATCTAAATCATGTAAAACTGCTCTTGCCGGGGTTTTTGTATAAATGCCATCTTGAATAAAGGCAAGCCCCGCAATATCAGGAATTACATGTAATTCCTTTTTTTCCAGTGCGCTGATTAACTCCTTTAAAGTAATTTCTGCTTCCCCAATTAAAATATAATCTGCACCTTGTTTTAAATATTCCTGCCAATGGTCTGTCGCATCGCTGCTTGAAACCATAACAGTGCACCCGTGTTGTTTTGCAAATTGAATCATACCAAAACAGGCATTGCGCATATTTACGAGACACATTTTAGTCAGGTAATTAAATCCATCATCATAAATTACAAATGTTTTTCCGGCGTGCTTCGTGATAATGGGAAATATTTCCTCAAAATTTTCAACAAAAATGGTATCAAACAAAGTAACTTGATGTTGTTCCTGTTCCAACACGGCAGCAGCGTATAAGGTAGCCAATGGCGGATAAGGCTGCATATTGGCATGCTGCTTAGGGTCAAGATTTAAGAAATAGGTATTACAAATCAGTATTTCTGCCATCACGACAAAATTACGGAATGTTTTTGCTCTATGGCTTTACAGGATTTATCAAATTCGGTAAGCACTTTAAATTGAAATCCCTGAGGATGGTGTTTTGATGAAGTTTCACTGGTGCGCAGGTTTACTTCAAAATGTTCACGCTCAATATTTGAATATTTTTTTGAGATGAAGAAACGCGTCAATTTAAAAGCGAATTTATCAATTATGTCACCTGCCTTACCCGCAAACAAGTATTCAAAAATATTTTTGAGACGAGATGGTTTTTCTGTTTTTGTTTCAGAAAATACAGGGCTAAAGTTTGGATAATAATTTTTAACCCAACTATTTGCTGCAATAAAACTTTGATAATAGCCGGCTCCGGTTTGATTGCGTAATGTAACTATTTCGGTTGCTGAAAAAAGATTTTTGTCCGGAATTTCATTGTGAGCAGTATCTATATAATAATTAATGCAAAAATATTTTCTTGAGTTAAGTAAAAATATTTTTTTATAAGCAGTTAACAGTAATCGGCAAAACCATATTCTGCCGGGCTTGGTGATGATGAAATAATCGATATCTGTTGTGTCGTCGAAATAGTTTTTGGATAAAGAGCCGGAAATATTTACACTGCGAACAAATGGAAATTTTTGAATAAAATTGGAACGGCTTTTAGCTTTTGATGCTATATTAAATGCAGCGAGGTTTCCTGCTTGTCGGCGCGTAATGAGCCAATACTCGTTTTGTAAAGTATAAAAGTCGCCAAACTGATAAACGATAAATTTTTCTTTTAACAAGTTTAATACATCCTCCAATTCACTGAGTTGATTGAAAGTGCAAGGTGCATATTTCTCAATTTCTGGTAGGGTTAATGGATAATTAAAAATATTGTAGTAAGCCAAAGCTTTTATCACTGCTGAAGCTTGTTCAGACAGCACCAATTGATTTTCTGCTATACGGTGGCTTATTTGCATGTCAGGTTGCTAAGATAACAGTTTGAGTGATTATGAAAAATAACCGTAGTTAAATTTTACTTTTTTTGGATGCTGAAAATGAAGTTTTGCTCCCATTTTATTTTTTTCTGACTAAAGTGTTGCAATTCAAGATTCGACTGTTGGGCTATCCGCTTTATTTTTTCTATTTCACATTCTTCAGATAAAATCATGAGTGCTAACGTTGTAGACGATAAATATGCAGCGAGTTGAGGGAAGAGCTTTCTGAAATATTCAAAATCAGTTCCGCAATACCAGGCCATCTCTAACTCATTACGAGCTTGTTTTGGATAATAAGGTGGATTTATGGCGATGATATCAAAATGTTGTAACGGAATGTTATCAAACAAATCGCTGTGTACACATGTAATTTCACAATTATTGGGTAGTGCATTTATTTTCAAATTAGCAATAACCTTTTCACTAATATCGCTTGAAGTTACCAAGGCACCATGTTTTGCGGCGCTGATGCTGATTAAACCGTTGCCTGCTCCTAATTCGAGAAATAATTTATTTTTTAAATCAAGTTGAAGTATCGTGTTTAATAAATACTTTGTACTAAAAAAATATGCCGGGTGAAAAACACCTGCAGGGATATGCAATTTTATTCCGCTGTGCTCATAAACAGAAGCCCTCGAAATTCTCCTTTTAATTATTGGCTGTATGAACCACTGATTTAATTTTTTTGCAATACTCATTTAAAATCCTTCAATTTCAGGTTGGCGATAATGCAGCCAATACTTTTGTAAGGCTTTTATTTCATAAGGCAGTGTATAAAATCCGGTTTTATAACGGAGTGCGGATATTCCTGAAATGATTTTTTTCCTGAATGGGGTTAACTTAATGTCGCTGGCTGTAGGGTAATAACCATTTAAAACCGTTTCAAAATTTTTAATTTTATCAATCATATATGGTTTCAACCAGGGTGTTAAAGGATTTTTACGCAAATCAAAATTTTCCCATTGTGGTGAAATCCAATCTTCTAATTTTTCCGGAAAATGAAATCCTGCAGTTTTAACGGCATTGAACAATTCACTACCTTCTGTTGGAACAGGGGAATATACATAAATTATTATTTCAGTATCAGGGTTTATCGATTTAATAGTTCTGATAAAGGTAATGTCTTCATCAATTTGTTTATTTGTATCATCCTCCGACATGCCCGGTGTGCCTAATACAAATGAATATTCAGGAACAATACCAACTTTATGCAATCTGGCCGCAAATCGTTTTATTTGTTCGCCGGTTTGTGTGCCACCTTTGTCCATCATTTTCAGGATTTTATCATTGCCGGTTTCAGCACCAAAAAAAATCATTTTACAGCCGGCATCATACATCAGTTTTAAACTTTCATCCGAAAATTTATCCAATGTATCGATTCTGCCTTCTCCCCACCACGACATATTATCGTTTTTAATGAGCTGCGAAAATTCTACGCAACGTTTTTCTGAAACAAAAAAATTGTTATCATGAAATTCAATTGCATTTCCGCCATAGGTGTTTTTGAGATAGGTAATATCTTTATAAATTAATTCGGCCGATTTACCTTTCCATCTTGCGTTATAAATTGGAACAATACCACAAAATGCACAACTAAACGGACAGCCAATACTACTGTGGTAGGCAATTGTTTTTGTGCCAAGATATGTTTTACCCAAATATTTTTGTATTGGGTAAAATGAATTTAATGTTTGATACGGCAAATCAGGCAGCGCATCCTGATCGTATAATTCATCTTTGTGATTTTTTATAACAACATTATTTTCTTTCCAGATTAAATTAGGAACCAAATGCGGAGGAACGTTTTTACTTAGGTTGTCTAATAATTGTGGAAATGCCTTATCACCTGGGCCATATATAATATAATCTACAAACCCGGAATCCATTACCACACCACTTTGATTACTCGCAAAATAACCTCCCCAAATAATAACGATTTCAGGGAATTGTAGTTTTATTTTTTTGGAAAAAGGTATAGCTTGCTTTAACTGTGGTCCGGGCATTACAGAAAGCGCAAAATATTTATAATTGCCCGTTTTTATATAATTAATAATTTTTTGAAAAGGGTCGGTTTCAAGATTGCCATCTACAATTGCATAAGGGTATTTCCCATCAATAGCTGCTGCGACCGATAAAATGGAATTCGGGATGCGCGGTTTATAATTTGCTGCTCGCGGATTAAATAATATGACTCCTTTATTTTCCATTTTATTCAACTCCCTGATAAAATTTTAAATAATCGTTATTACTGTTTTCGGTATTAATAAATTTTACCGCATTATAGTTTAAATTTTGTTGTAACAGGTTTTTGGAACTTTGTTCTAATTCCAAAACTGTATTGCAAACTATATGTTTATCGGTCTGTTCGATGCGACCAACATTATAACTAACCACATACATACCATGAGCTAGTGCTTCAGCATATACTAAACATTGGCCTTCAAAAGATGAAGTATGTAATAATACTTTCGACTGATTCATAAGTGTAAATACCGATTCACGAGGAAGGTCGCCTGTGAAATTTATGGTTTGTTGTAAATTGTTTTCTTTGACCAGAGACTCAAGCTCACGTCTTAAATTTCCATCTCCAACTATTGTAGCTTTTAATTCAGGAAACACATTTTTTAAATTTGCTACAATTTGAATAAACTGTTCGGGTTGTTTTACAGGTATTAATGAGCCGACAAATAATAAATCAATATTTCTTATAGACTCTGTTTTTATTTCAGCAGGAGGCAAAGGAAATGGAATTATAGCATCTGCATTAAATCCATAATTTTTCTCCAGTATTTTATCTTGGTTTTCACTTAAGGTAACAAAATACGTTTTAGTGTGATCGATATAACGCATTACCCGGTTACCGGGTTTTACATCTTGCCCCATAAATGTTACAACAAATTTTGAAAAATATTTTTTACTGGCATAATACCCTGCAAATGCCGCTTCTCCCATCCAAAAAGCATGAATAGTGAATTTATGTGTTTTATATAATTGTTGTATACGTTTTTGTGTACGACGCAATGTGAAATAATATTTAAACCCTTTTTTATTAGCACCACCAGATGGAAAAACATTTATTCCATGCCATTGATATGGTTTTCTGGTAAACGGGTATTGCATACTGATAATATAAATATTATTTGCACCAATTTTATTTGCCAGCGCAATTACATAATCCTGAATATAAGGCACACAAGTGCTGTCCTGCTCGTTTGCAGGAAACCCGGGCGTTATTATCAGTATTTTATTATTCATGATAACAATGTTCTGCTCATCCACATGCCTGATTTTGCTAAAATGGATTTAACTTTATATTTAATTTGATGATGCTTAAAATAGTTCACTTCATTCACTACATGACTTACCGCAAATTTATAATATCGTTCAGGATAAGTACGCTTAAATTTAATATCTCGATCGCTTGACGTTTCCCAATTTATTTGTGTGGTGAAATTTTCTTCAACTTCAGCATATAATTCTGTTCCTTTAATTGGATAGGCTACCGTAATGGTAAAATAATCGGGGTTTGATGATTTTAAATGATGAATTGTTTCTTCAATATCTTTTTCATCCTCACCGGGATAACCCAACATGATAAAAGTGCCGGTTTCAATATTATATTTTTTCGCCAGCCGTATCATTTCGCGCACCTGTTCAACATCGACACGGCGATCCATTGCATCAATTATTTTTTGTGAACCACTTTCAGCACCAATCCAAACCCTGAAACAACCGCTGCGCTGCAAAAGTTCTAATACGTTTTCATTTAAACGATCAGCGCGAGTGATACATTCAAATGGTAACTGAACATTATTTTGTTCTACTAAATCGGCAAATTCTTCCATCCATTTATGACTAACCGTAAAAACATCATCTACAAACCAAAGCGAATCGGGTTGATATGTGTTTTTTATATGCAACATTTCTTCAACAACTTTCGCCGGGCTTCTACGCCTGTAACTCAACCCATAAACTGCGCGACTGCACCATTTGCAAGTATATGGACAACCGCGCATGGTTGAAATGGAAATGGCATTTTTACCGTGATGTTTTTTCCATGCTTCAAGATATAATTGGAGATTTACTTTTTTCCGGTTAGGGAATCCCAGTACATCTAAATCTTTTATTTTTTCCCTTGGTTGTGTTGTAAAAATTTCATTTTTAAATTTATAACTAATGCCTGCAACCTGAAACATATCTTTTTTTTGTTGTAAAGATGTAATCACTTCATAAAAGGTAATTTCTCCTTCTCCTAAAACAATAATATCTGCACCATGATTTAAAAATGCATTTACATGATTCCGCACTTCAGGTCCGCCAAGAATTATTGGAATATTTTTTAATACAGGATGTTTTTTAACCGTTGTTATTATTTCAAGCACATTTACTTTTGTCATTAAGTTGACATAAATGCCAATATAATCAGGCTGATAGGTTTCAATAAATTCTAATTGTGCTTTTTTAGAGCTGAATGTTGCATCAAAAACTTCATGTTCAACATTGTTTTGTTCTAAATAAGATGAAATATACAAGATACCAAGCGGCACATAGGGGCGCATGATCACCTGCTCTTTCGGGTCATCAGCAATAAAATAGCCATGTGTAAGAAGTACTTTCAAGTCGCCTTTATGATACAAATTTACTTAAGCATTACTTCTTCTGCAATGTAATGATGTAATGATCGGCGTAGTCGGACAAAAAACGGAATGGAAAACATTTTTCCAGTCCAACTAAAAGTTTGAGCAAAAATTGTTTTTTACTGAAAAAGGGATTGAGATATGATGGTGGGATAAATAATCCGATTGGTTGCAGATTTGTAATTTCAAACTGACGAAATGCTTCGGCTAATTCATTCGGACTATAATACCATGTGTCTATAAAGGTGCCATCGTCTAATTTTGAGCTTACCGCGTTGATAGAATTTCTGCGCTTAAAACCAGCGTAATTTCCTTTAATCCGAAAATACCACTTTTCCCATATACATTTTCTCCCCATAACAACGGCCACTATTTTTCCGTCCGGTTTTAAGAGTGCGTTTAGTTGGTTGCTTAAAAGTGAAATTGCTTTTTTATCCAGACAGTTCCATCCCCCAAAATTTGAAAAAATGATATCATATCCTGTTGTTGTAATTGGAAATGGTGTATTTAAATCCCAAATAAAAGTTTGAAAATTGGATTTACCTGTTGCTGATAATTTTGTTGATGCAATTTCCAGCATACCTTCAGCCACATCTGTAGCGGTAATATGGAACCCCTGCTCTGCAAACCAAACCGCGTCAACACCAGTCCCGGCGTTGGTTTCAAGTATTTTTGCGTCGGATTTAAGGTTTAATTGCCTTAAGTAATTCCAAACGCGATTTCGCTGTGCTTTCCCAATAGGTGAATCGGAAAAAACCGTATCGTAATCGTTTGCAACACTGTTAAAAGCAATAGACATAAAAAATTAAAGATAAATTAAAACAAACATACTATTTTTATTGTTTCAATAAAATGCGCCTTTTAAAACAGATACTCCTTTTAGTTTTGTCAATAAACGCAAGTGTAATATTTACACAAACCGTTTGTGACCCGGCGGGTAATGTTATGGTTTATTCCAATTATGAAGGTGGCACTTTAAACATTGATGTTGATGTAGATATTCCAAATTTAAAAATTGGCATTTCAACTTATGAACTTGTAACTGTAAATATAAGTGGCACATACGCCGGGAATGTGACAGGCGTAATTTTTGCCGGTTTTAATGCTCCGGCTTCCATTACCGGTGTTGACCCGGCAATAGTTACTGTTTATTCGACCACAACTGATAATATTGCCATCACAAATTATCTGGGCGACGAAATAATACCCGGATTTCCACCACTTGTAAATTGTATGACAGGTGCCGAAGGCTGTGGAGAAACGGCAACCGGTGGTGGCAATTCCTCTCCTCAAATTGTTCAGTTTTTTTTAGCGGAATTTGGTCCGGGCTCCACGTTTTATGCCCACTGGACCGATTACAGCTTGTTTCCAGGTAGCGATTTTCTGATTAGCGAAGGCGGAAATTGCTGTTTTGAAGACCCCGTTACCGATCCGAATCCAATTTATGTTGGCGGAGCAGAATATAATTTTTTGCCGGACACGACTTTGTTGTGTGGTGCCGATATTACGCTTGATATTTCATTTTATCAGGTTGTTTGGGGTGACCCGGAATGGAGCACAGGCGATGTTGGGTATACCGTAACCTTAGATGAGCCCGGCGTTTATTCTTTTACCGTTGCTGATTATTGTCACTATGATCCGGGTTCTTATTTACTTACCGATACCATTGTAATTGAACCTTGTGCTACAACTATTGATACTGCAATTTGTGATGGCGATAGTTATACATTACCTGATGGAACAATAGTAACAGATTCCGGTGCTTATGAAATTACTTTAACAGGCGTTGGAGGAGATGATAGTTTGGTAATTGTTAATTTATCTTTATTACCTGTATATACAATTAATATTAACGATGCTATTTGCGATGGCATTACCTATATTTTGCCTGATGGAACTTCTACAACCACTGCAGGTATCTATACATTTAATTTATTATCCGGTTCCGGTTGCGATAGTACGGTAATTATTAATTTAACCATTTCATCTTCCTATAATGAAACAATTAATGCCGCTATTTGTGCTGGTGATAATTATACTTTGCCGGATGGATTGATTGTAAACGCTACAGGAACTTATATCAGTAATTTCACAACTGTTGCAGGTTGTGATAGTATTATTACGACAAGCTTATTAGTAAATCCCGAATATTTATTTAATATCGACACAACAGTTTGTGTGGGCGAAGATGTTTTATTACCGGATGGAACAACAACAAATATTCCCGGAACTTATTTGCTTACATTTTCAACAATTAGTGGTTGCGATAGTACATTTTCATTTACGCTGAATAATTATCCTGTTACAAATATTGTATTTGATATACCACCTGTTGTTTGTGCCGAAGCAAGTCCTGTTAATTTAATTGCAAGTCCGGCCGGCGGAGTATTTTCAGGCGATGGTGTGGTGGGAAGTACATTTGATCCTGCATTAACCGGTGCAGGCGGACCATTTACAATTGCTTATAGTGTAATTGATGCCAATGGATGTATTACAACAGCAACTTATGAAATAACTGTTGATCAAAATTTTGCAGATGCAGGAAATGACACAACAATTTTTGATACCGGTGTTGCAGAATTAAATGCAAACACCGGAGGAAATTATAACTGGTCACCAAGTGCGGGATTAACCTGCATTGATTGCCCTACAACTTATTGTTCCAGCGATACCAGTATAACGTATACATTATTTTCTGTAAATCCGAATGGCTGTATTGCAAGTGATGATGTAACTGTTACAGTATTAATTTCGAATGAAAATATTTTTGTTCCCAATTCATTTACTCCTAACGGAGATGGTACTAATGATATATTTTCAATTCTGGGTCCGGGAATTATTTTGATTAAATCATTTTCAATTTATGACCGTTGGGGAGAATTAATTTTTAATGGCAACGAAGTAGGCCCCGGCGATACCGGTTCCGGCTGGGATGGAACATTTAAATCTGAACCTGTTAATCAGGGTGTATATGCTTATACTGCTCAGGTACAGCTGGTTACCGGCAGACTGGTATTTTTAAAAGGTAATGTAACATTAATTCGCTGAAGCAAAATTATTCAGACTGCCAACTGGTTCCTTCTTTATTATCTTTTAATAAAATGCCAACACCTTGCAAGGCATCACGAATTTTATCGCTGGTAGAAAAATCTTTTTTGCTTCTTGCATCTTTTCTGATGTCAATTACCAAATCCATTACACCATTTAATTTCTCATTGTTATTATCGGCTTCTTCTGTTAATCCAAAAATATCAATTAGAAAATGATGCATCAGTTGTTTTAATCTCAGTAAAGTAAATTCCTGAATATTTGCTTTTTTGTTTTGTAAACTGTTCCAGGTATTAATTAAAGATGCAGCTTCATTTAATTCAGCGATTGCCTGAGCCGAATTAAAATCATTATTCATTGCCTCATAGGTAGCAAGCAATACTTTATTTACATTAGCTTCCTCTTCGTGATTTATTGTTCCGGAAACACTAATTTGTTCAAGTAACACTTTTGCACTGATTAAACGTTTATAGCCTTTTTCTGCGGCTTTAAGTGCATCATTACTAAAATCAAGTGTACTGCGATAATGCGCTTGCAGCATGGAAAAACGAACCGTCATAGGCGAATAACCTTGATCCAACAATGGATGTGAGCCATCAAATAATTCGGCAGGTAAAAATGAATTGCCTAAACTTTTACTCATTTTTTGTCCGTTCACGGTAAGCATATTCGGATGTAACCAATATTTAACCGGATCAACCTGATTACATGCAACACATTGTGCAATTTCATTCGTATGATGTGTTGGAATTAAATCCATACCACCACAATGAATATCAAACGTTTTTCCTAAATATTTTTCACTCATTGCAGAACATTCAATATGCCAACCCGGATAAACATCTCCCCATGGTGATGGCCAACGCATAATGTGTTCAGGTTTAGCTTTAATCATGAGTGCAAAATCGAGTCTGCCTTTTTTACTTTCCTGACCATCTAATTCTCGCGTATTATTTAATTGGTCCTCTAAATTGCGACCACTTAATTTAGTGTAAGGATAAGTCTTGGCAAATTTTTCAACATCAAAATAAATGGCTTCATCGGCTTCATAAGCAAAACCATTTTCCATTATTTTTTTTGTCATTTCAATTTGTTCGATAATATGTCCGGTTGCAGTAGGCTCAATACTCGGTGGTAAACAATTAAGTGTATCCATAATGCGATGAAATTTTACAGAATATTTCTGCACAATTTCCATCGGTTCCACCTGTTCAATTTTTGCCTGTTTGCTGATACGGTCACCCGCTTCACCACTGGTACTTTCTACGTGTCCGGCATCGGTAATATTTCTTACATACCGCACTTTATATCCGAGATGCAGCATATAGCGGAACATCAAATCATACATTACAAAACTGCGGCAATTGCCCAAATGCGGCTCATTATAAACGGTTGGGCCGCAGGCATACATACCAACAAAAGGTGCATGTAAAGGCACAAAAAGTTCTTTTTGACGGCTTATAGTATTGTAAACGAATAATTGATTCTGATGAAATAATTCCTGTTCCATGGTGTAAAGTTAGCAGGTTCGTTCAAAATGATACACATTTTGATAAGAAGTTGAACGAAATGATGTTTTGTTATTTGTTAATGATGAAGCGGGTTACGCATCCATAATGGTCGCTGGAGCCTTCTTTTATGCGGTCGAAATCCACTATTGTAAATTTATCTTCATCAAATAATTGATAATCGATGCGTATAAATGGAAAAGGCGCATAAGTAGCACCAATGCCAAAGCCGCGTTCTAAAAATGCATCCTGCAAACCTGAACTCATTTTACGGTAGGTGTAAGAAACAGGAGTATCATTAAAATCGCCACATGAAATTAATGGAAATGGCGCATTTGAAATATAATGTGAAACCGTATCAGCTTCCTGTGCACGTAATGAAAAACTACTTTTTAGTTTACCGGTAACTCTTTCGGCATCAAAATCGGTATCCGCCTCATTACTGGCTTCTATAAATTCAAGGTCGTAATGACTTAATTGTGTGCTTTGTAAATGCGAGCAAAAAATCCGGACAGTATCATTATCAATTTTTAAATCGGCATAAATTGTAGAATTTAATTTACTCAGCGAAATGTATTCTAATCTGCCGGTATCAATAATCGGATATCTTGAAAAAATCACCAACCCGAAGCTCCGTGTTGAACGTGTGTTTTCAAATGCTTTGTAATAATAATAATTATTTAATCCGGTAGCCTTTAATACCATATCCAGATTACTTTTTTCTTTTGGATGATTATGGTAGGTATTAAATTCTTCCAAACATAAAATATCCGGTTTTGCGCTGGCAATATTATTAATTATTTCATCGCGGTTTTTATATTTCCCTTCTTTATTATATGCATCAAATCCTTGCACATTATATTGCATAATGGTAAACACCTTTTTCCCATCAGTATCTGTTTTTCCTATGGAACCGATTGAAAAATAACTGAAATGTGCTTTAAATCCTAATGCTAAAAATAAGAGCAAAAAATAAAATACCTTTTTCCGGAGAAAAAACCATATCAACATAAATAACAGGTAAGCAACTAAAATTGGAAAGTAACCTAAACCTAAAAAAGCCAGTGGCCAAAAACTTTCAGGACTAACAAACATTGCCAGATAAGCACCGGCTAATAGTATGCTGATAACAATTGTTATTACAAGTATAATTTTATGCCACCACCTCATTATTTCTCGTTACTGATTTTAAACAAAAATTCTTTTTCAGCTTTACTTAAACTATCATAACCGGAAACTTTAATTTTATCCAAAATGGCATCCAGTTTTGCCTGTTTGTTAATATCGTTTTCTTTTTTAGATGTTGGTCCCGCTTGTTGATTCCGATAAACAACCTTCGGTTTCTTTTTTTCAAATAAGCCTGACAATTTTGATTCAAACCGCGGCCACCAGCTAAACCAATCTCGCCCTTTCTGATAACTGCGAATATATAAAAATCCGGTTAGGGCGCCACCAAGATGTGCAATATGTCCACCGGTATTATATTCAGAAGGAATACTCAACATGTCGATAATAATAACAACCAGTGCAATATATTTTAATTTAACCGGACCAATAAAAATCATAAAGACTGAATATTCAGGCACTAAGGTTGCAGCAGCTAATACAATTGCCATAATTGCCGCAGATGCACCTACCATTGGTATTCCTACAAAAGGACTGAGCACAGGAAAAATATTATAAGCAAGTATAAATGCAAAAACCCCAACTAATCCACCTGCAAGATATAAGGGATAAACCTTTTTTTGCTGAAAAAAATCAACCAATATCCTACCAAAAAAATACAGATATAACATATTTGATATTACATGAAAAATCTCAGTAGGATCATGTAAAAACATATACGTAAAAATGGTCCAGGGTTTTGTAATGAGCACATTAACATCGCTGCTGGCATAAAACCACTTGGCAACAAAATTCAGAAATGCTTCTTTGGAACCCGAAAAATAAGCAATGAGATAAATTACCGATTGTGCAAGATATAACAACACATTCACCAGCAACAATTTCATAATTGCGCTGCCGTGTCTGAACTGATGTTTTATATCTGCTGAAAAATTCATCTTTAATAAAAATGTCTTCTGTCCTTACTCCAGTATTTCACTAATATAAACCCAAATAAAGCTCCACCCAAATGGGCAAAGTGGGCTATATTATCATCCGGACTATTTATAAAACCCATATATAATTCTATGGCAATAAATACAATCATTAGATATTTCGCTTTTATTGGAAATAGAAAATAAAGATAGATTAAAGTATTTGGGAATAACATGCCATAAGCTACAAATATTCCAAATACAGCACCAGATGCACCAACTGTAGGAGTAAAAGCCGCAACTATTTCACGCAACTGCGATTGTGAATAGGTTGCTGAAGAGATTGTATCACCATTAATAATAACGCTGGGATTAAGCGTGCCAACTGCGTTATATAGTTCGTAAGCATTAACACCCATATGTAAAAATGCAGCACCCAAGCCCGTTATTAAATAAAAGGTTAAAAAACGTTTTGGCCCCCAAAAATTTTCTAAAACTGAACCAAACATCCAAAGCGAAAACATATTAAAAAAGATATGCCCGATATCAGCATGTGTAAACATGTGGGTTACTATCTGATAAGGTTGAAAGTCAGGTGATGTAGGGAAATATAATGCGAATTTTTGCATTAAATCCGGAAAAGTAATTGTAGCCAGAAAAACTAATCCGTTTAATATTAATAAGTTTTTAATTACAGGGGGTAAAAAATTAAATCTTGTCGGTTGAAACTGCGTCATCTGCCTGATTAATTATTTTTCTGAAACTGTTTTGCTAATTCTTCCAATGAAAAACTGGTAAATGTTAAAGTGCCAAATGGCGAAACATAAGGTGTTGCGCAGGCAAACAACTGGTCGGTTAAATGCCGCATCCCTTTTTCATCCAGTTTTTGTCCGCGTTTAATACTGTTTGTTCTTGCCAGTGAACGGGCAATTACATTGTGTTTATTCAATTTAATCGCTGAACGATCCTCTTTAAACTGTTCTAACAAGTCTTCTACCACTTTTTGTTCATTACCTGATTCAAATTCTACCGGAACACCGTGAATTACAAACGCATCTTTCCCAAATGGTTGTATATCAAATCCTAAATTATTTATATCTGCTAAAAGTTCACTTAATAAAGCTGCATCGGCTGATGATAAATTTAATGTTTGTGGAAATAATTGTTGCTGTGTATGTGGTTTTTTGTTTTGCAGTTGAAATAAATATTTTTCAAACAACACACGCTCGTGTGCTGCCTGCTGATCAATTACAATAAATCCTGATTTTATTTGAGCAACAATATATTGATTGTGAATTTGAAATGAAGGTGCACTTTCTGTAATGCCATCATAAGGTGCTTCATCTAACTCTGCCTGCTGAATAAAATTTTGCTGATTAACATCATCGTTGCGCAATGTTCGCATTTCGGGAAAAGCATGTTTTTCCGATTTAGGCGAATCATTCATCTTGCTGCCAATCGTTTTGAACGAAAAATGTTTCGAAACCGTGTCTTCAGCTTTTTTATAAAAACTGGGCAAATTGGCGAAAGTGTTATCTACATCAAAATCGAGTGTCGGGGTTACACTGTATTGCGCTAAGGCATGTCGTACACCCGCCTGAATAAAAGTGTAGATGATACGTTCGTCTTCAAATTTTATTTCCTGTTTCGTGGGATGCACGTTCACATCTATACGAGACGGGTCGATATCTATAAATATTGTATATAGGGGGTAGCTGCTTTCCGGAATCAAATCGTCGTAAACGCTCATAACAGCATGATGCAGATACGGACTGCGTATATATCGGTTATTCACGAAAAAAAACTGCTCGCCTTTGGTTTTTTTCGCAGAATCGGGCTTCCCGATATAACCTCTGATGTTTGCCACTGAAGTATTTTCTTCAACCGGCACCAGTTTTTCATTGTAACTATTCCCAAATAAATGAATAATCCGCTGGCGGTGGTTGCCGGCTTTCAGATGAAATATTTCGACACCATTATGCTGAAAACTAAAAAATATATTGGGATGTGCTAATGCCACACGTTCAAACTCATCAATAATATGTTTGAGTTCTACTGTGTTGGATTTCAAGAAGTTACGACGGGCAGGAACATTGTAAAACAGGTTTTTAACTGAAATATTGCTGCCTCCTGAACATTGCACCTGTTCCTGACTTTTTACTTCAAAACCTTCAATTACGATTCTGGTGCCCAATTCGGCATCGTGTAACCTGGTTTTCATCTCAACCTGAGCAATAGCGGCAATACTAGCCATGGCTTCACCCCTGAAACCCTTGGTACGTATGGTAAAAATGTCTTCTGTAGTCCTTATTTTACTGGTTGCATGCCGTTCAAAACACATTCTGGCATCGGTAGGGCTCATTCCGCAACCATTATCGATTACCTGAATCAGGGTTTTTCCTGCATCTTTTATCACCAGCCTAATCTCCGTTGCACCTGCATCCACCGCGTTTTCAATGAGCTCTTTCACTGCTGATGCCGGGCGCTGAATTACTTCCCCCGCCGCAATCTGATTGGCTATTGAATCCGGTAATAAATGAATAATATCTGACATGTCCTTCCTCTCCCTGTATTGTCTGAAATAATTTGCCTAAAGTTGTATCAAATAATACGGTTCCACCGTTTAATTGCAAAGGTAAGTATAATACGCTTGGCTGATTGTCTTAATTTGTGAGATGATAACATCATTTTTGGCGTAAAATATGCTCTTTGCATAACCATGAAGGTTATTTTTGCATCAAAACAGGCAAATTTCAAAATAAAAAACGAACTGTGTATATAAAATCACTCCTCATACTCTTATTTACTTTCGGATTTGCATCAGCATCTTTTCAAAGTCAGGCTCCTGAAAAAGATGTTGAACATAAAATTCCGTACTTCGACCAAAATTATCCTTGGGTTGATTCCTTAATGCAGGTGATGACTATCGACCAAAAGATTGGTCAGCTTTTTATGGTTGCAGCATACTCAAATAAAGATGCGGCGCATGTAAAAGAGGTTGAAACGCTCATAAAAAAGTATCAGCTCGGTGGTCTCATTTTTATGCAAGGTGGTCCTGCACGTCAGGTTAAACTGACCAACAATTATCAGAGTATGTCGAAAGTGCCACTGTTAATTGCCATGGATGCAGAATGGGGGCCTGCTATGCGTTTGGATTCCGTTATTTCATTTCAGCGTCAACTTACCTGGGGCGCCATGAATAATGATTCAACTGTGTATGAAGTAGGAACTATAATTGCACAACAATTAAAAAGACTTGGCGTGCATGTCAATTTTGCACCGGATATTGATATTAATAACAATTATAAAAATCCAGTAATTGGTGACCGCGCGTTTGGAGAAGATAAATATAATGTTGCTTTAAAGGGGTTGATGTACATGAATGCATTGCAGGATAATCATATTCTTGCATGTGGTAAACATTTTCCGGGACATGGCGATGTTGATGCAGATAGTCATGTTACGATGCCGGTTGTGAATCATAGCTACCAACATTTAGATTCATTAGAATTTTATCCATTTAAAATTTTAATGAACGAAGGTTTGGGTTCAGTAATGCTTGCACATTTATTTGTTCCTGCTTTAGATAATACTGAAAATAGCGCAGCATCAATTTCCCAAAAAATTGGTACCGGAATTTTACGCGACTCACTTGGATTTCGCGGATTGGTTTTTAGTGATGCGCTAAATATGAAAGGCGTGAGCAGTTATTTTAAACCCGGTGAATTAGAAGTAAAAGCTTTTTTAGCAGGTAACGATTTTTTATTATTCAGTGAAAATGTTCCTGTTGCGTTTGAAGCAATAAAAGCTGCAGTTGCAAACGGAACAATTTCTGAGCAACGTTTAGATGAAAGTGTTCGCCGTATTTTAAAAGCAAAAGCATTTGCAGGTTTAGATAATTATAAACCGGTTAATGTAACCAATATTACCTTCGATTTAAATACAACTGAAGCCACGTTAGTAAAAAGAAAAATTACGGAAAACAGTATCACACTGGCAAATGCTGTTGATAGTTTAATTCCGTTTAAAAAATTAGATACTTTATCTATTGGATGTGTAAGTGTTAGCAATGGCAACAAAACTACTTTTCAGGAATATTTAAGTAAATATGGAAAAGTAGATAATTTTCAAATAAATAAAGATGCGGATGCCGCAGCATACATTCAAATGTATGAAAAATTAAAAAAGTATGATGTGGTAATAGTTGGCATCCACGACATGAAACGTGCACGTTCAAGTAATTATGGAATTACCTCTCAAACAGAAAATTTAGTTTGGAAATTATCGCTGGTAACAAAAACTGCAGCAGTAGTATTTGGTATTCCTTATGCATTGGAAAAAGTAGATGCTGCCCAATATCATATTGTTGCTTACGATGATGATAATTATACCCAGCAAGCCACAGCCATGGCTCTTTTTGGTGCCATTCCGTTTGATGGAAAATTACCTGTTGGTATTGGCGATTTCAAAGTTAATGATGGTATGCAAACCGGTTATTTAAATCGGTTAAAATATACAATTCCTGAAGAGTTAGGAATTAATTCTGAACGTATGTCACGTATCGATAGTTTGGCCAAAGCATGTATACAAGTTGAAGCAGCACCGGGATTACAAATTTTGGTTGCAAAAAATGGTAAAATAATTTGGGATAAAGCATACGGTTATTATAAATACGACAAAAAAACAAAAGTTGAAACAAGCAGTATTTATGATCTTGCCAGTGTAACAAAAACTTCTGCAACAACCATGATGTTAATGCAATTGCATGAACAAGGTTTACTCGATTTAACGAAAACTGTTGCCGATTATTTACCGGATACCAAAGGAACAAATATAGCAGGATTAAAAATGCAGGATATTTTAACACACCAGTCCGGATTACCTGCATGGGTGCCTTTTTATAAAAAAACATTATTGGCAGATGGCACTCCGGATCCCGGATATTACAGTCAGACAAAAATTGCCGGATATACTACACTTGTTGCTGATAATTTATACATGCGTGATGATTATCAGGATACCATCTGGCAAAAAATAAAAGATATTACACTGAAAGAAAAAAATAAATACGTTTACAGCGATTTAGGATTATACATTTCACGCCGTGTTGCAGAACAACTAACCGGTCAGCGTTTAGATAATTATGTTTATAACCATTTTTATAATGCGCTTGGTATGACGACTACTTGTTTTAATCCACTGACAATTTTTCCACGTACACAAATTGTTCCAACAGAAAACGATAATTATTTCCGCTATCAAACAGTGCAGGGATATGTTCATGATATGGGTGCTGCAATGATGGGTGGGGTAGAAGGTCATGCTGGATTATTTTCAAATGCTGAAGACCTGGTGAAACTTTATCAAATGTTATTAAATGGTGGTGAATATGGTGGAGAAAGATATTTTAAAGAAGAAACAATTAATCTCTGGACAAAAAAACAAAGTGGTATTTCGCGCAGAGGTATAGCATTCGATAAACCTGATATGGAAAATACATCACCATGCAGCGGATATGCATCTGCACAAACATTCGGTCATCAGGGTTTTACAGGAATTTGTGTTTGGGTAGATCCTAAATACGATTTAGTTTATCTCTTCCTCAGCAATCGCGTTCAACCCAAAGCTGACCCAAACCGATTAAGTACGGAAGGTATCAGAAATAAAGTAATGGACGTGATTTACGAATCAATTTTTGCTGCAGATGTTCACGGTGGAGCTGCGTCGGATTAATTAGCAAATTAGCTGATTAGCTAATGGGGTTTCTGAGTTAGTTTGAAATTTTTACTCAAATTCGAATTTTATTTATTCATCGGAGATGAAAATGGGTTAATATTTATTAACCCCAATAAGAGCTCCGAATTAAAAGGTTGCTCAGCCGCGGCGGACACATTAAATCTTTACATTAACTACCTTTTTATAATAAGCCTCATACAGCGGAAGAATATTATCCAGCGAAAATTTATTCGCTTGTTTTATTGCATTTTTTCTGAATTGCATTAAAGTAGCTTCGTCGCTTAATATTTTAATTGCATTGGCTGCCATATCATCTACATCGCCTACATTACTTAAATAACCCGTAACACCCTGCACATTAATTTCAGGAATACCACCGGTGTTGGTTGAAATTACTGGCACTTCACAAGCCATTGCTTCAAGTGCAGCAAGTCCAAAACTTTCTGTTTCTGATGGTAAAACAAATAAATCGGCTATGGCTAATAATTCTTCAACAGCCTCCTGTTTTCCTAAAAAATAAACATCATCTTCCATACAAACCTGACGTGTTAATTTTTCAACGTTTTGTCGTTCAGGTCCGTCGCCAACTAATAATAATTTTGCGGGAATAGCTTCTTTTATTTTACAAAAAACTTTTACCACATCTTCAACCCGTTTTACCTTGCGGAAATTGGAAGTGTGCACAATAATTTTTTCTCCGTTTTTTGCAATTACTTTTCTGAAATGCTCTTTATCTAATTTTTTAAACCTGCTGAAATCAATAAAGTTGGGAATTACTTCAATATCTTTTGTTATTTCAAAATTCTGATAAGTTTCATCTTTCAAACTTTGTGAAACTGAAGTTATACCATCACTTTGATTAATAGAAAAAGTTACTACCGGAATAAAAGTTTCATCTTTCCCAACTAAAGTAATATCCGTTCCATGCAGGGTTGTGATAAATGGCAGGTGAT
The DNA here is from genome assembly GCA_016706255.1 of Bacteroidota bacterium. Classification (NCBI taxonomy): domain Bacteria; kingdom Pseudomonadati; phylum Bacteroidota; species Bacteroidota bacterium. Next base: position 71,562 of record JADJJZ010000003.1, read on the forward strand.
AATTTTTTTCCTTTAAAATTTGTTTAGCAATATAAGCGGCACTTGCATGTGGAATAGCATAATGTACATGTAGCAAATCCAGTTTTTCAAATAAAGCAACATCTACAATTTTACTGGCTAGTGCAGTTTCATAAGGTGGATATTCAAACAGGGGATAATTACTAAAATTTACTTCATGAAAAAAAATGTTTTCGTGAAATGAATCCAACCGGAAGGGTTGCTTATAGGTGATAAAATGTACTTTATATCCCTTATCTGCCAGCGCTTTGCCGAGTTCTGTTGCAATAACACCGCTACCACCATAGGTTGGGTAACAAACAATTCCGATTTTCATGCTGTGAAGTTAGTGACATATTTAATACAATTAAGCGCAGATTTGTTCGCTAAACAGAAAATAATTCTCCAAAACCCGTTAAATACCCACCTTCCTGCCCACTATGGCCCGCCTTTCATTTCGATAACTCACAATTTATAACGAAATTTGCTCACTTAAACAGTACATTATGTCGATTTTTGATCAGGTAAATGAAGGCATTAAAAATGCCATGAAAAATAAAGAAGAAGCAACTTTACGTGCACTGCGCGGCGTTAAGTCTGCACTGCTATTAGCAAAAACTGAAAAAGGTGCTGCCGACGAACTAAGCGAAGAAAAAGAAATTCAGGTTCTGCAAAAATTAGTAAAACAACGCAAAGAAAGTCTCGAAATTTACACCGCTCAAAACCGTGCCGACCTTGCTGCAGTTGAATCGGAAGAAATTACCGTAATCGAAAAATTCCTGCCGAAACAAATGGATGAAGCGGAAGTGCGTGGTATTTTGCAAAATATTATAGTAACAGTTGGTGCAAGTGGTCCGCAAGATATGGGTAAAGTAATGGGTGTAGCTACAAAACAATTAGCCGGAAAAGCAGATGGTAAATTAATTTCCACCCTGGTGAAAGAATTACTTGCTTCTTAAGCCTGTTTTTATGCTTAGATTTTAATTCAAAATTTACAGTTAATGATAATCGACATCATTTTCTTTATCGTTTTATTATTGGCCTTGATTAATGGTTTTCGCAAGGGGATTATTCATTCAATAGTTTCTTTACTTGCATTAATTATTGGCATTATAGCAGCAGTTCGCCTGAGTGAACTAGCGGCGGTGTATATCGACAGGTGGTTTAATGTTGCTTCGCGCTATCTTCCGCTGATTTCTTTTATTGTGGTGTTTATTGGCATTTATTTATTATTCCGATTGCTGGAACAAGTGCTGGAAGGTTTCTTTAAAATGATAAAACTCAATTTTATCAATCAGTGCGCCGGTGCTTTGGTTTGGGGATTAATCTGGACCATGTTTTATTCAACAGTGTTGTTTTATATTAATAATATGGAATTGTTTGCAGATGAAACAAAAAAAGATTCCTTCGTATTTGAAAAAATTGAACCACTTGCTCCAAAAACAATTGAACTGGTTGGGAAAGTAATTCCGCCCGTAAAAAATGTATTTAATACAATGGAAATCTGGTTCGATGAATTTAAAATGAATCATCAGACCGAAGCCGAACAATGAAAATTTTATTGCTCGACAATTACGATTCTTTTACCTATAATCTATTTGATTATTTATCGCAGTGTGGCGCAGATGTGCTGGTTAAGCGCAATGATGCCATTTCGGTTAATGAAGTAAAATCCCTCCCCATAAAAGCAATTGTTATTTCGCCGGGCCCAAAACGACCTGAAGATGCCGGAATTTCCATGGATTTGATTCACCATTTCCACGCCACCCTGCCCATTTTGGGGGTATGTCTCGGCTATCAGGCTCTGGGAGCGTATTTTGGGGCATCGGTTGTCCGCTCACCCCTTCCGCAGCATGGAAAAACCTCCCAAATTGAACATAATGCCCTTGGTTTGTTTAAAAATATTCCTTCCCCAACAACAGTAATGCGCTATCATAGCCTGAATATTGCGGAAATCCCTGCTATTTTGAACATTACGGCCTCCACTACCTTAACGGGGGAGCCAATGGCGCTGCAACATAAAAATTTGCCATTATGTGGGGTGCAATTCCATCCTGAAAGCATCCAAACACCTTGTGGTATGCAGCTTTTGACCAACTGGCTGGACAGTATACCCCATTGATTGCTATTTAAATCTTTAATAACGAACCAAAATTCATATTTTTGTGATTCACTGATAGGTATGAATCACACGATAATTGAAGAAAACGGATTTAAGTATGTAGAAGAAGGCGAGGGCGAAGTGCTGATGTTACTGCACGGATTGTTTGGTGCCCTGAGTAACTTTTACGATATCATCGAAGGTTTTAAACACACACATAAAGTTGTAATCCCGATACTGCCACTGTACGATTTGCCAATAGAAGAAACTACAGTTGGCGGGTATGTGAATTATGTGGAGCGTTTTGTCGCTTACAAAAATTACAATAAGGTAATTGTGCTCGGTAACTCACTGGGCGGACATATTGCGCTTATTTACGCTTTAGCAAACCAAGATAAAATTCGCGGTGTTGTATTAACAGGAAGCTCCGGTTTGTTTGAAAGTGCAATGGGCGACAGCTATCCAAAACGCGGCGATTACGATTATATCAAGAAAAAAGCAGAACTCACTTTTTACGACCCGAAATTTGCTTCGAAAGAACTGGTTGACGAGTTGTTTGATATAGTGAACGATAGAAATAAGGTTATTCGCGTGCTGGCAACCGCAAAAAGTGCCATCCGCCAAAATCTGGCAGAAGAAGTGTCGAAAATTACGGCACCAACCTTGCTTATTTGGGGTAATAACGATACAATAACCCCACCGTTTGTAGGTGAAGAATTTCATAAGCTGATTCCAAATTCGCAATTATTTTTTATCGATAAATGCGGACATGCACCGATGATGGAACAACCTGAGGAATTTAATCGTTATTTGGGTAAGTTCCTAAACGAAATTAAATAACGTGCTGGCAAAAGACATCATATCTGAAAATATTCCTCCGCTAAAAATAAAAGATACCGGTGCTAAAGCCATTGAGTGGATGTATGAATTTAAACTTTCACATCTTCCTTTAGTCGACCACCAAAATTATATTGGGTTAGTTAGTGAAGAAGATATTCTTGATTTTAATGATACACATGAGCAACTCGGCAAATTTCTAAAAAATTTGTACAAACCTTTTGTAAAAGATACCGAACATATTTACGAAGTATTACGTGTTGCCGCAAATTTAAAAACAACTGTTATTCCGGTAATTGATAGTGAACAACATTATCTCGGATTAATTACACTCCAGAGTTTATTATACAATTTCGCAAAAATGAGTTCCATCAGCGAACCGGGTGGTGTTATTATTATTGAATTAAATAATAAAACTGATTATGTGTTAAGCGATATCGCACGAATTGTAGAAGGTAACGATGCACATATTCTCAGTTTATATTTTAATGTGGAAGCCGATTCGGGTAAACATGCCGTTACTATTAAGGTTGACAGCACTGAAATAAAACATATTGTTGCCACCTTCGAACGATATCAATACCAGGTGAAAGCTTATTTTCAGGAATCAGATATGGTTGAAATTATTAAAGACCGTTACGATTCACTCATGAATTACCTCAATATATAAATATGCAGGTTGCAATTTATGGTCGTTTAATAAAAAAAGATGCCTTGCCTTATGTGCAGCAACTTTTTGATTTATTATACAATCGTAATATTAAATTTTTAATTCATGAAGATTATTTTCCGCACTTAATTAATAATATTCAATTTAAAGATCAGCCTGAAATATTTTATGAAAAAGATAAACATAAAATAGGTTCAATTGACTTTATGTTTAGTGTTGGGGGAGATGGTACTTTACTCGACACCATTACCATTGTAAAAGACACCAACGTACCTATCGTTGGCATCAACATTGGTCGATTGGGTTTTTTAGCCAGTATTGGTAAAGATGGTATTTCCGATATGATTGATGCCCTGGAGCAAGGCACATTTACCTTAGATGAACGTTCATTAATTCACCTCGATTCAAATATTCCTGATTTATTTGGGGGAGATAATTTTGCGCTCAACGAATTTACCATTCACAAAAAAGATTCATCAGCAATGATTACCATTCACACTTATATCAATGGTGAATTTTTGATGAGTTATTGGGCAGATGGTCTCATCGTTTCAACGCCAACAGGTTCTACAGGATATTCATTAAGTTGCGGCGGTCCAATTATTTTCCCTACTTCCGAAAATTTTGTAATCACACCTGTTGCTCCACATAATTTAAATATTCGCCCAATTGTAGTTTCTGATGAATCAGTTATCAGCTTCGAAATTGAAGGACGCAGCGATCACTTTTTAGTCACCCTCGACAGCCGCTTCGAATCGGTTGATGCCTCGGTGCAACTCGCTGTTCGCAAAGAAAATTTTACTATAGCCTTAATTCGCCCCAACGAACAAAACTTTCTCGATACCCTACGCAACAAGCTAGGGCTTGGTGTTGATCAAAGGAATTGATTACTTTCCCCGACCAACCACCGGAATCGGAGCAAAGAATAAACAGTCCCTGACCAAAGCCCATCCTCCGAATCCGCTACAATAGCAAAAATTTCTACTTCAGCACGCTGTTTCGGCAATCTACCTTTGGCATTAAATACTACCGATTATGAAAATTGTAACTAAACTCGCAACACTTATTTTAATTTTAAGTGCCTTAAATGCTCAAGCTCAATGGAGTAATGACCCGATGAATCCGTTGTTATTATGTGAAGCAGAAGCCACACAAATTAATCCAAAAATTATTGCTGATAATGATGGCGGAAATTTTATTTTTTGGCTGGATCCGCGTTCCGGTTTAAGAGCAATTTATGGTCAGCACTTAGATAAAAATGGCGTTCCTGCTTGGGAAGCTGATGGAAAACTAATTGTAAGTTCAGTAAAAAATATTGATGCATTAAATGTTATACGAAATGCAGAAGGAAATATTTTATTAGCATGGTATAGTTCAGGTGATTCGTTATATGTTCAAAAATATAATGAAGAAGTGATTCCGCTGTGGGATAAACCTACAATTGTTGCTGGAAATGATCTGACTCTTACAAATACATTTTGGGGACCGGTATATCAGTTTGCAATGTTAGAAAATGGAGCCGGCTGTTTTTTAGCTTATGTACTTACAGGTTGGGGTTACGATAATTTATTATATAACAAAGTGGAAGGCGACGGTTCTTTACCTTGGGGATATAATGGCATTCAACATGTAGACATGAGCCCCGCAGGAATTGGCAATTTAAAATTATTTTCCGATGGCGCAGGTGGTGCATATATGCAAGCATCTAGAGGTTTATTTTATTTATCACGTTTTGATAGTAATGGAAATGTGATTTGGGGTGAAATGAAAACAAACGAATGTACTGCAGGTACTGGTGGAACCTATGCAAGCCATATTTATTACGAAATGCAACCAGATGGAAACAATGGCTTAATTGCAGCGTGGACAAGCGCTTCAGACGATGTATTTGCAACGAGAATTGATCAGGATGGCAATTTTGTTTGGGACCCTGAGTGTAATGCAATAATCGAAAATCCGGACCAACAGGAAGATATCACTTTTACAAAAAGTGGCGATGGCTATTATGCAACATGGCGTGATAGCAGACTTGATGCACCCGGAATTTATATGCAAAAAATAAATGCCGATGGCGAAACACAATGGGCGCAACCATTATATATTGAAGACACCAGTTTATATATTCCTGTAATGAAATCCATAGCAACTTCAGAAGGTGATGTTGTGGTTTTTTATCAGACAAGTTGGTACTTTGCTGCACAAAAAATACATGCCGATGGTTCAACCGCATATCCTCAACCAATAAAAATTTTAGAAACAGCCTATATACCTTTTTATGAAGACTATCAGTTATTTGCTACTGCCGATAATAATGTAATTGGTGTTGCTCAATATAACAGCGGTCTGGAATCAAATATTGTTATGTTCAATTTAAATTACATCAGCGGTGATACATTAATTGTTGATCCGGTTGAAATAAATGGATTAAAAAATAATTCGATTTCAATATTCCCAAATCCTGTTACAAATAATTTATTTATAGAAGCAGAGAAACAATTTAATCATGTAACAATTACAAATATGCAAGGTGCAATAATTTATGAGGCACACCAAAATAATGTTACTCAGCAGGAAATTGTATTGAATCAAATTCCATCCGGAATTTACATTTTGAGGTTGGAATTTGATGGGTATGGAACAACTACAAAGTTTGTGAAACAATAAGTGCCTGGTCAAGCACATACATGCTATCCGCGCCTCCCATTGGTTGGTCTGGGGACGCAACCAATGGAGGAACTTCGTAGCTCATTTATTCTATTCAAGTGACAATTGCGCTTCGTAGCGTACCCACTACGAAGCACAATACTCCAATCTCGGCACAAATCCCATCCCAAGCACCTCCGGTGGTTGCGTCCCCCGACCAGCCACCAGAATCGGAGCTAAGAATGAACAACCTTGCTCAAAAGTACATCTGCAGCCCAGTACAATAAACTCAATCCCTATGCGTTAAGCCTTAGTTTCCGTAACTTTGCAATCCTTTTAATGCATTCTGTTCGTCAATATTTTGTTTTAGTTTTTGCTGCAAGCGTGGTATCGTATGGCAATATACAGGCGCAGGAGGTTGAAATCGGCCTCTGGGGCGGCATTACGAACTCTTACGGCGATATAAATAATACTGTCGAAAGCTTGCAATTTTTTAAGCCGGGAGCAGGTGCTTTCTTTCGCTACAACCCAAATCCACGTATCGGATACTACCTTGGATTGAGCGGCGGACAAACTTTTGGATACGATTCCATCTCTTCAAACCCTTATCAGCTCAAAAGAAATCTCAGTTTTAGGTCAAATATTTATGATTTTACCGGTCGCATCGATTTTAACTTTTTGCCACTGGAACGAGAAAAGCCAAAATACTGGTTTACGCCTTACACTTTTATCGGTTTAAGCGTGTATTATTTCAATCCGCAGGCCTATTACGACGACCAATGGGTTGATTTACAGCCACTTGGAACAGAAGGTCAACAATATCCGGAACTCACAGGTAACGAAAAATACCAGCGCGTGCAGGTGGCAATTCCAATGGGTGGAGGATTTAAATTTGCGCTCAACAAAAATCTTACTGTTGGCCTTGAAGCAAACTGGCACTGGCTGTTTACCGATTATTTAGATGATGTAAGTAAAACCTATGTCGACCCATCGATACTGGCAACCGGCGCTGATGGCGCTCTGGCAGTGGCTTTGAGCGATAGAAGTATCGAATATGATGTTATTCCTTTAGGCGAACCCGGCAAACAAAGAGGTGATAGTCAGCACAACGACAAATACCTCTATACCGGAATTTTTCTTTCATATACATTCGTTGACCTAAAATGTCCCGGCCCGGGCAAATGGGGCACAAGATAACACCAGCCTTTTTTGATAAATTTGCACCCTGATGTCAGCCGTTCAACTCGACCTAAATAATATCCCGAAACATATCGCCATAATTATGGACGGTAACGGTCGTTGGGCAAAACAAAACGGCAAAGCCAGAATTTACGGCCATCACGCAGGTGTGGAAGCAGTGCGTAAAGTAGTGGAAACCTGCACCGAGCTTGGGGTTCAGCACCTTACTTTATATGCATTCAGCACCGAAAACTGGAAGCGCCCCGAGGCAGAAGTTAATGCCCTGATGGAATTGCTGGTACGCACCATCCGCAAAGAAACCCCGGAACTCAATAAAAATAATGTCCGCATTAGTATGATCGGCGATGGACATTCACTGCCGGAAGCCTGTATTCATGAGCTTGAAGAGGCAAAATCGATTACCGCAAATAACACAGGTTTAAATTTAATTTTGGCACTTAGCTACTCCGGTAGATGGGAAATTACACATGCCATCCGCCAGATTGCCGCAAAAGTGCAAACCGGCGTACTACATGCTGAAGATATTGATGAAAAAACCATCAGTAACCATATGAATACTGCCGGTATTCCTGACCCCGAATTATTAATCAGAACAAGCGGCGAATTTCGTCTCAGTAACTTTTTGCTGTGGCAAACCGCCTATACAGAATATTATTTTACAGAAACCCTATGGCCTGACTTCGATAAAAATGAATTGGTCAAAGCGTTACTCGACTTTCAGAAACGCGAACGCAGGTTCGGAAAAACAACAGAACAAATTCAAGTAAAATGAAACAATTAGTGCGATTAATTTTTTTGTGCGGATGGATGACTTTTTTTACTACGCTCGCTAATGCGCAGAATTTTGGAAAGGATTCAAATATTGTAGATTATGGCAATCCTAAAAAATACACCTTAGCAGCTACCGAAGTACGTGGAGTTAAATCCCCAAACATCGATATTAATAGTTTAATTGTAAGAACAGGATTAACACCGGGATTACAACTCACTGTTCCGGGTGAAGATTTTAGTATTGCAATAAAAAGCCTCTGGAAAATGCGTATGTTTTCAGAAATTGATATTGTAGTAGATAAAATTTTAGGTAATCAAATTTGGCTGGGTATTGAAGTAACGGAATTACCAAAAATTACAGGATATTATTTTACAGGCACAACTAAATCGGAAGATGAAGATATGCGCCCATTACTTGAAATTATTGGTAATGTTACACCATATGCTGATTTCACACAGGTGCATATCAATAATACCGTTCGCGATTATTATGCTGAAAAAGGATATCGCAACGCAGAAATTGATGTTTATGCAAAAATAGATACAAGCAGATTTAACAGCGTTGTTGTTTACATCGATGTAATTAAAAATGCTAAAGTAAAAATTGATGAAATAGTATTACATGGTAATAATTCGGTAAGCGACAGGAAGTTGTTGAAACAAATGAAGGATACCAGAATGCGCACGCAGTTTAATGTATTCTACAATAATCCTGAAGACCCAATCACAAAAGCTGATTTTTCGCCAAAAGGTATTGTAAATATATTATCTTCTTTAAGTTATAATAATATTGCTGATTTTGTTTCTGAACGTGCTCAGGTGCGTATATTTAATTCTTCCAAATATGACCCCGATAAGGCTAAAGTAGATGCACAAAATATTGTAACTTATTACAAAGCTTTAGGTTATCGCGATGCGCAAATTAAAATGGATTCCGTTTACGATGTAAGCAGTCGTACTATCGGAATTAGTTATACTATAGATGAAGGCGGAATTTATTATTTCAGAAATATTATCTGGAAAGGAAATACCAAATTTAGTGACCACGAACTGGATTCTATTCTCTCCATAAAAAAAGGTAGTATTTATAATCAGTCGTATTTAAATCAGCGTTTGTCATTCGATTTATCTAGTCCTGATATCACATCTAATTATATGGATGATGGTTATTTGTTTTTCAGAATTACACCTGTAGAAATTTGGGCACAAGATGATAGTATCGATTTGGAGGTCAGAATTTTCGAAGGCCCTCAGGCAATTATCGATAAAATATTAATTCGCGGAAATACAAAAACCAGCGAACATGTAATCAGAAGAGAGTTAAGAACATTGCCGGGTCAAAAATTTAATCGTAATCTGGTAATTCGTTCGCAGCGTGAAATTATTGCATTGGGATTATTTGATGCAGAACAAATTGCAGTGAATCCAATTCCCCATCCTGAATCAGGAACAGTAGATATTGAATATACCGTTGTAGAAAAACCATCCGACCAGTTAGAATTATCTGCAGGTTACGGTGGCGCAGGATATGGTATTTTAGCCAGCGTAGGTATTGTATTAAATAACTGGAGCACAAAACAAATGTTTGAAAAACATGCGTGGCGTCCTTACCCTTCCGGCGATGGTCAAAAACTTTCGTTCCGTATCAATACTACAGGTCGTTTATACCAGGCATTTAATATTGGATTTGTTGAACCATGGTTCCTCGGTAAAAAACCGAATTCATTTTCTGTTTCTTTAACCCGTACACAATTAGGTTACAATGTAAGCGGAACAACTTACGATGAAATTGAAGGAAGTTTTGCTGCTAATGGAGCGTCTGTAGGATACGGTATCCGATTAAAATGGCCGGATGATTATTTTACTTTATTAAGCTCAATTAATTATTATAATTATCAGTTAACAGACTATCCTTATTTTATTGCTGAAAATGGTAGTTATAACAACTTTAGTATTAAAGAAACTTTAGCACGTAACTCCGTTGATGATCCGCAATTCCCTAAATCAGGATCAAGTATATCGTTATCATTACAATTTACACCACCTTATTCTTCATTCAATAATAAAGACTACAGTGGTCTCGAATCAGAAGAGAAATTTAAATTCATTGAATATTATAAATGGCGATTTAATGCAGAATATTTTACACCGGTTGGTGGCAAATTTGTATTGCGCACTTCAATGAAATTAGGTTGGCTGGGTTATTATAATTCTGAAATCGGACTTCCGCCATTTGAACGTTTCCAATTAGGTGGCGACGGATTATCAGGTGGATATACCAATACATTCGTAGGAACAGATGTAATTGCCTTAAGAGGTTATGAAATATTTAACACGCCGGGAACATCGTCGGCAAGAACAGAAGCGATATTTAATAAGTATACCGTTGAATTGCGTTATCCAATTGTAAGTTCGCAAACTGCAAATATTTATGCATTGGCTTTTGCTGAAGGTGGTAACCTGTATCCTGATATTGATGCATTTAATCCATTTGAGCTGAAACGCTCTGCGGGATTGGGTGTTAGAGCCTGGTTGCCAATGTTTGGATTACTCGGTGTAGATTATGGCATACGCTTTGACGATCAAATCCCGGGCGACCTTCAAGAAGCTGACGGATTTTTCGATTACATCACTAAAAATGGAAAATTCACAGTAATCTTAGGGTTTGAACCTGAATAATTTAAAAAACTGCGTAACATGAAAAAAAGCTTACTGATTGCAATTGTAATAATTGCCACCGCTATTACCGCAAACGCTCAACGTTTTGCCTATGTAAACACGGATTATATTCTCGAAAATATCCCTGAATATAAAGCCGCTCAGGAACAAATTGATAAAATTACTGCTGAGTGGAGAACCGAAGCCGATAAAAAACAAAAGGAAATTGATGAACTCTATCGCAATTTCCAAAACGAACAATATTTATTAACCGAAGAACAGAAAAAAGCCAAAATTGCTGAAATAGAAGCTAAAGAAAAAGCAATGAAGGAATACCAAAAGGCGAAATTCGGTTATGAAGGCGAATTATTTAAAAAACGCCAGGAATTAGTGAAACCTATTCAGGATAAAGTTTATGAGGCTATTGAAAAATATGCTAAAGAACGCGGATACGATTTTATTTTCGACAAATCGAGCAGCACCACAATATTATTCGCAAATCCTGAAAATGATAAAAGCGATGAAATTATTAAACGTTTAGGTTATACACCTAAAGCAGCCGGAAACAATTAATTTATTTTTGATTAAACCATATAGCATAACTATGAAGATTAAAATTTTATTTATCAGCGCATTAATTTGTTTTACAGCCATTAGTGCAAACGCTCAAAAAATCGGTTACCTGAATACCGATGAATTACTGTCGCAAATGAAACAGGTAAAACAGGCTGATTCCACACTCAATAAATATGCAGAAGAAATGCAAAAGATTTATGCTGCTTATGTTATGGAATACCAATCGAAATTGGCCGATTACCAAAACAATGCTGCTACCTGGAGTGAAGTTAAACGCGAATCAGTAGAAACAGATTTAGGCAATTTACAAATTCGTATCAGCGACTTTGAGAAAAAATCAAATGAAGACCTCGCAAAAAAGAAAGAGGAATTGTACAATCCGATTTTAGAGGATATCAAAGCAAAAATCAAACAGGTTGGTGAGGAAAATAAATTTACCACCATACTCGACGGCTCCGCAATGTTATACACCGGTGCCGATGCGGTTGATATTATGCCAATGATGAAAAAGAAATTGGGCATCCAATAATATTAAACTAATTTTAAAATATACAGGCGCCTCTCAAGGGCGCTTTTTTTATACCTTTGTTTTGTACATGACACAACAGCAATTTCCAATTGGCGTATTTGATTCAGGATATGGTGGGTTAACCGTCCTCAAAGAATTTGTGCGCAATATGCCGGAATACGATTTTATTTATTTGGGAGATAATGCCCGTGCCCCATATGGAAATCGCTCGTTTGAAACGGTTTATGAATATACATTGGAATGTGTTGAGCAATTATTTGCAAAAGGTTGCAGACTGGTAATACTCGCCTGCAACACAGCTTCTGCGAAAGCTTTAAGAACCATACAACAACACGACCTGCAGCGAATTGACGCGCAGCGAAGAGTATTAGGTGTCATCAGGCCAACTTCTGAAGTGGTTGGAAAATTAACCGAATCAAATACAGTGGGAATTTTTGCAACTTCTGGTACTGTTAATTCGGGAAGTTATGTTTTGGAGATAGAAAAATTTTATCCAACCATTAAAGTAATTCAGGAAGCTTGTCCGATGTGGGTGCCCATGGTTGAATACAATGAATTTGATAAACCAGGTGCCGATTATTTTATCAAACAACATATAGAACGTTTATTAAAAAAATCGGATGCAATTGATACCATTATTTTAGGATGTACACATTATCCATTATTAATGCCTAAAATAAAACAGTATCTGCCGAATCATATTAAAGTAATTGCACAGGGAGAAATTGTTGCTGCAAGTTTAATGAATTATTTACAACGCCATCCTGAAATGGATGCTAATTGCAGTAAAAACGGCAAGCTGGAATTTTATACTACAGATGCAGTTGAAACCTTTAACGAACACGCAGCCATTTTTTTTGGAAAGGAAGTGCAATCAAAACATTTACATTTGTAAATTGAATTAATTCTGATGCTGCCTGCTTCCTGAGGCCTTGTTAATTGCCTCGTCTAAAAATGGTTGAAACGCCATTTCATCCGATTCAATTAAAAATCCTGACCGGCTTGATAAATTTTGTAGTGCTGTTTCCAGATTAAATTTATCCTGCGTGCTGCCATACACCATGTTTTTTTGATGTAATTCTTTAACCAAATATTCCTGCTCGGTTTGTCCGGGTGTTGGAATAAAAATACATTTTTTGTTCAGCAATGCAAGATCCATCAAGGTGCTGTACCCACCACGTGAAATTATAATTTCCGATTGTGTAATTAATTGAAACAATGCTTCTCCGGGAAGGTGAGAAATTAATCGGATATTATCGGCAATTTTTTCATCCTGTTCAATTTCAGAAATGCCGCGCACCAATATAAATTGTTGTTTAATATTTTTTGCCTGCTCAATTATTTTATCTTCAAAAATAGTACGTTGCGGTTCCGGTCCTGAAATAATGGCCAGAATATTATTTGTAGCAGGAACAGTAATTTCGGGTTTTCTGAACCTAGTTAAAATACCAATAAATCGTGCGTGTTTTGGAACCCGGTATTTATGTGAAAGGTCACCCGAAATATTATTTTCTGATGCCGTATCCGGTATCCAAACTGTGTTGAAATTGCGATGTTGCCACTGCAGCCATAAATAAACAAAAGGTTCGGCAATTCGAAATGCAGGAACTTTAACCATCATTTGATGGGTAATGATGATACTTTGCACGCTTGAATGATAAATACCATAACGGTTATCTGAAATTATCAGGTCAATATGATATTGTTTTACCAAATCAGCTGTAATTCGGTGTTCTCGTCTGATTCCACGAAAAACTTTCCCAAGCTGACCAATAATTTTAATGATAAAACTGCCCTTTTTCTGATAATAGATGTTGTACGAAGGAATTTCAATTGCCGTTAATGTCGGAAACTCCTTTTTTAACAGTTCCAGCGAACGGCCCGAAGAAGCCATTAAAACGTGGTGACCGGCATCCTTACAAGCTTTAATGAGCGGAATACATCGAGTAGCATGGCCTAAACCCCAGTCCAGCGGCGCTATTAGTATGGTCAATTTTTTTTGTTCGGGCAAGGCAATTTGATTTGAAATACAGCGTTTTACTATCTAACTCTAAAATATTGCTTACATTTAGAGCCGCAAAGCTATGAAAATCAGCAAAAAAATACTTCCTCTTCTCGCAATTGCAATGCTTTTGTTAGGATCTTGTGGCATTTTTAATGGTGGAGGCAATTGTGATTGCCCTAAATTCGGCTCCAATACCGAACAAAATGATGATGCTGATACGGAAACAGCATCCGCTTCCAGTTTAGAATAATTATAAATATTGTTTTTTTCGAACTACAATTGTGTGGTAATGTTTAACATTGCATACAAATTTTACATTTATGCTTACGAAAAAAGTTGAAACCGCGTTAAATAAACAGGTAGAAATGGAGGCATATGCTTCCAATTATTATTTATCAGCTGCATCATGGTGCGATTCTAAAGGATTAGAGGGATGTGCAGGCTTTTTATACGGTCATGCCGATGAGGAAAGAATGCACATGATGAAATTGTTTACCTATATTAATGATGCAGGCGGACATGCACTTGCACCGAATATCAAACAACCTCCGTTAAAGTTTAAAAATTTAAAAGAATTGTTTGAATCCGTTTTGGAACATGAACTTGCTGTTACCAAATCGATAAATAATCTGGTAGATTTATGTATGGGCGAAAAAGACCATTCTTCTTACAACTTTTTACAATGGTATGTTGCCGAACAGCATGAAGAAGAAAAATTATTCAGAACAATTCTCGATAAAATTAATTTACTCGGACCCGACGATTCAAGAGGTTTATACTGGATCGACCGCGAACTGGCTTCCGCTAAACCAGCCGCTGCTGGTGGTGCTAAACCCGAATAAGCTAACTTTTTTATAAAGCTGAAAGCCGCAAAATACACCTGTGTTTTGCGGCTTTAAATTGTCATTTAAATTGCCATTTATTTTGTCATTTTGTGTATAGTCAGAATGTAGTACATTTGCTGAATGAGTACAGCACAGGTAAACTACCTCAATATTGGCTTAATGATAGTTTCTGCAATTGCAGCATTTATTTTGCCCTTCGAATTGTTTTTATTTTCTTACGCCGTATTAGGTCCGCTACATTATTTAACAGAAATTTCATGGCTGCATAAACGCCAGTATTTCAGCCCGAAAAAAAGAGATTATATTCCATTGGTAATCATTACGTTATTGATTGCCATACCTGCAATATTCAGTTATTTATATTCTAATTTAGGGCCAACCGACATGCAGGGCAACCTGATTTTGACACCGGGTTTAAGAAATTTCTTTAGTTTTTTATACAATGAAAACCCCGCAACGGCACTCATTTTTATGGGGTTTGCATTTGCCTTGGTAATGGTGCTGATTAAAGATACCATCAGTCGCATTGTATCATTTGTCATCATTTTTATAATTGCAATTTTATTGCGGTCCAACCATTTTGTTGATGTTTTATTTGCATTGTTTTTGCCTACGCTTATTCACGTATTTATTTTCACCGGTGCATTTATTCTTGTCGGCGCGTTAAAAAGTAAAAGTACATCAGGGTATTTATCCATTCTGGTATTTTTTGGATGTGCAGTAAGTTTTTTCCTGATTGCCCCCGGCGGCGCTAATTACCAAATAAGCGAGTATGCAAAAAACAGCTACGATGTTTCATTTTTTTCGCTCAATAAATCCATTTTTGAAACTTTCATGCACGTTGAAAATCCTTCAACCGATATGATATACAATTCATCGGCAGGAATTTTAATTACACGATTTATTGCCTACGCCTATACTTATCATTATTTAAACTGGTTCTCTAAAACATCTATTATAAAATGGCATGAAGTTCCGCGCATGTGGTTAGTTACCATTTTTGTTTTATGGGTAACTGCTGTTGCACTATACCTGGTAAATTATGAAGTTGGATTAATGTGTTTGTATTTCCTGAGCTTCCTGCATGTAGTGCTGGAGTTCCCGTTAAACTTTCAATCGTTTAAACAAATTGGTGAACAGGTACGAGGTGGATTCAGACGAAAGGCTGCAAGCAGTTAGGCTAAATTGCCTTCGCAAAAGGTGTTTTAATATTTTAAGGGCAGTTTCCATATCCTTGCCCATCATTTTGGGTAAAAACCGGCCTAATAATTTTGCAAAACCACCGCGTTTGGTTTTTCCGGCTACAATCCAGCTTACATCAACCGATTTTTCATTTATCGATTCAATTTTAAATGTAAACTCCATTTTGAATACGCCTTTGTTAAAAATGGCATTTAAGTTAATGGTTTGATATGGGTCGGTCGAAGTTATTTGCATCTCGCCTTTGCCCATAGTGCCACCCTTCCAAAACATTTGTGCGCCGGTTCCTGCAGTTTTTTCACCATAGGAAATAGCTATACGGTGGTCCTTTTCCGGACTCCAGGCACTCCACTGTTTCCAGGTAGTAAGATCATCTATTGTGTTAAATACCTTGCGTTTATCTGCATCAATGGTTGTGGTGCGACTAAAACTGTATTTAGAAGGTATAAAAAGCCCTATAATGATAATAAGGGCAAAAAATCCGGCTATTGAAAGTAAAATAGTTCCTACCATAACTTGTTTGATGGCGATAAAAGTAGCTATTATTTGTGTTGTTATAAAATGTGCCTGTTTAAACCAAGTGGAATTGGTGATTATAATTACAATAAAACCAGACCCGCTTCAATAAACGCTGCTAATATTGGTTAACGACATACCCTATTTAATTAACTCATTTTTGATGGGATTTTCTTTCTTAAAAGATTGATGGTAAGGGTAATAAGTGCTACTGTAATCCAAACAATCAGGATGTCGTAAAAAAGGTTTACCCCATCAAATCCATGTTGCTCGCTCATATCTCCCTTAAACTGCCGATAAAAACAAAATGGAAATCCATATTCGTCAACAACAGATATATCTTCTAGTAATTTATTGAAAAATAAGTTTGAAAAAATAAAAGCCGGAATGGCAATATATGTGCTTGTAGAAATCCAATTTAAAACAAATGCATTAAATTTCATTTAATGAAAATTAATTAAAACACCATGTTTAAAATAATCATGGTTGCGCTGACACCGGCTCAGCATTTTTTACCGAAATATAAATGGAACTGAAATTCATCGGCGGCTGATTTATAGCTAATAAATATGGTGTTACTGCCGATGGTGCCGCAGTCACATCCAATAGATGTTGTTCTGCGCGAATTAATTCTTTAGTTGAAGAAAAATAATATATGGTTACATCAATATTTTTATAAGCTGTTGCATATGCCATATTTTGAATAGCACAATTCATACGATCCGCTTCAACGGTCCCGGTTACATATACAAAAATGGTTGGTCGTTCTTCTTCAGCCTGTACTTGTTCGGCAGATACTGAATTATCAGGACGAATATATTCGCATGCACTTAAAAAAAACAAACCAAATAAAACCGGAAGTAATTTCCACATATAATATTTTTTTACTTTTAAAACTTCCCTTTCAAATACCTGCCTGTATAACTTTCTTTCACCTTAATTAATCCTTCAGGTATACCTTCATATACCAGGTTACCACCTTTTTCTCCACCCTCAGGGCCCAGGTCAATTATATAATCGGCACATTTTAATACTTCGATATTATGTTCAATAACAATTATGCTGTGACCACATTCAATTAACGCGTGAAATGCGGATAATAATTTATTGATATCATGAAAATGTAAACCGGTTGTAGGTTCATCAAAAATAAATAAAATGTGTTCGCGACTTCTTCCTTTTCCTAAAAAACTTGCCAGCTTTACACGCTGTGCTTCTCCACCGGATAAGGTACTGCTGCTTTGTCCTAGTTTTACATAACCCAATCCAACATCAAAAAGTGGTTGTAATTTATGTATAATTTCTTTTTCATCTTTTAAAAATTCCAGTGCTTCTTCAACACTTAATCCAAGTAAATCAGCAATGTTTTTTTCTTTGTAATTAACTTCCAGAATCTCTTCCTTAAATCGTTTGCCGTTACATTCTTCACAGGTTAAATGTACATCTGCCAAAAACTGCATCTCCACTATTATTTCACCTTCACCTTTACAAGTTTCACAGCGACCGCCATCTACGTTAAAACTAAAAAATCCTGCTTTGTATCCACGCATTTTCGATAAGGGCTGACGCGCATATAATTCGCGAATTTCATCGTATGCTTTTACATAAGTAACCGGGTTGGAGCGACTCGATTTTCCTATCGGATCCTGATCTACTAATTCTAATTGCGTGATGCTGCGTAAATCACCTTCCAGCACTTTTGATATATAAGCAGTATCACTGGTATCATCCAGCATCTTCATTAATTCGGGATGCAGAATATGTTTTATCAATGTTGTTTTTCCCGAACCACTAACGCCTGAAACCGCAACTAAACTATGCAGCGGAATAGTAACATCAATATTTTTTAAATTATGCATCCGCGCCTGCTTAATTTTAATTTTATTAGCCGACTTTCTGCGATGTTTTGGCACGGGAATACTTCTTGCCTCCGATAAATAATTTCCTGTTAAACTATTTTTATCATTAAAAATATGTTTGAAATCACCACTGCTTATCACCTTGCCACCGTGAATGCCCGCTTCCGGACCAATATCAATAATATGATCGGCACTTTTAATTACCTCTTCCTCATGTT
The DNA here is from genome assembly GCA_016706255.1 of Bacteroidota bacterium. Lineage (NCBI taxonomy): Bacteria > Pseudomonadati > Bacteroidota > Bacteroidota bacterium. Next base: position 90,187 of record JADJJZ010000003.1, read on the forward strand.
CAACCACAACAACCGTATTACCTAAATCGCGTAAACTTTTTAATACTTTTACTAAACGTTCAGTATCCCGCGGATGTAAACCCACACTTGGTTCATCCAAAATGTAAAGTGATGAAGTTAAATTACTGCCAAGCGTACGCGTTAAATTAATACGTTGTGTTTCACCGCCGCTCAGGGTATTACTTTTTCTGTTCAGTGTTAAATAGCCCAAACCTAAATCGAGCATATAACCTAAACGATTATTTATTTCCAATAAAATGCGCGAAGCAACTTTAGTTTGAAATGCATCCAGTTTAATATCACGAATAAATATGGCGAGATCTTCAACCGGCATATCAATTAAATCGGAAATCGATTTATCATCTATTTTCACATAATTGGCATCATTTCTAATACGTGAGCCTAAACATTCCGGACAAAGCGTTTTGCCTCTGTATCTGGCAAGCATAACGCGATATTGAATTTTATACGCATTTTCTTCCAGCATCTTAAAAAAATCATCTAACCCCGAAAAATATTCATTCCCTGTCCACAACAATTTATATTGTTCTTTACTCAGTTGATGAATCGGTTTATGAATCGGGAATTGAAATTTACCGGCAACTTTAATTAGTTCATCGAGCCAGGCTTTCATTTTTTCACCTTTCCAACAAGCAACAGCGCCTTGATAAACAGATAAATTTTTATCCGGAAAAACAAGGTCGTGGTCAACACCAATTACCGTTCCGAAACCTTCACAACGTTTACATGCACCATACGGATTATTCTGATTAAAAAAATGCGGACTCGGCACTTCGAAAATCACACCGTCAGCTTCAAAATTATTACTAAAGGTTCTGTCGCCAATATTTTCTGCATGAATTAAACAGGCACCATGTCCTTCATAAAATGCAATATCAACTGAATCGGCAATACGTTGTTGCAGTTCTTCATTAATTACTGCAACAGTATGGTGTTCAGGAATTTCCTTTTGCACCACAATGCGGTCGATTAATAAATACAGTTTCGAATTTGGGGCGATGGTTTTTGGATTTTCAATAACATCATCCAACTTCACAATAACATCTTCACAATAAAAACGCGTAAATCCTTTTTGCTGATAAATGCGCGCCAGTTCTTCCGGTTTGCGTTTTTTGTCGCTATCCAGCTCAACCAATAAATAAATTTTAGTGTCCTGTGGCAGCGATCCAACATAATCCACCACATCGCTCACTTCATCTTTTTTCACCACCCTTCCTGAAACCGGCGAATAGGTTTTTCCCACTCTGGCAAACAGCAAACGCATGTAATCATAAATCTCTGTCAGCGTGCCTACGGTGCTCCTGGTGGTGCGGGTAGTTACTTTTTGGTCAAGTGCTATAGCCGGGGCAATTCCTTTGATGTAGTCCACATCAGGTTTGTCAAGGCGGGTAAGAAATTGGCGGGCATATGAACTCAAACTTTCTACATAGCGGCGTTGCCCTTCGGCATACAAAGTATCAAAAGTAAGGCTCGATTTGCCCGAACCGCTTACTCCCGTAACCACTACAAGCTGATTGCGCGGTATTGTTACATCAATGTTTTTAAGGTTATGTTCGCGCGCCCCTTTTATAAATATTGCGTCAGAATGACCATTCTGATGGTTTTTTTTCTCTTTCAAAGGTGTTTTATTGAAACTTTTTCAAAAATATAACGTAAATGTTGTCCATTCCGTTTGGAAATCCCAAAAAAATGTATATTTGCATTAACTAAACACAAAACTACTGCCTATAAGGTTAACATCTACGCTAAAAATTATTATTCATTTTATCGTTTAACGCACAACCTTATTTGTATGCAGTCCAGAACTCTTCCTGATGACCAATTGGTCCAGCTGTACTTGTCCGGTGACGAATCAGCTCTTGGTGAACTCCTCAATCGCCACAAAGATAGGATTTACACCTACATCTTTCTTTTTGTTCGCGACACTTATACTGCTGAAGACCTCATGCAGGAAACGTTTATCAAGGTAATTGATAAGCTGCGCAGTGGCAAGTATACAGAACAAAGCAAGTTTTTACCGTGGTTATCGCGGGTGGCGCATAATTTATGTATCGACTACTATCGCCGCGAGAAGCGTTTGCCAAAAGTAACAACCCGCGATGGGTTTGATATTTTCAGCGTGCTCAAATTTTCGGAGCCCGGTGCAGAAGGTCAAATCATTGAAAATGAGTTTTCGAGCAAAATCCGCAAAATATTGGAACATTTGCCTGAAGAGCAGCGCGAAGTGGTTATTTTACGCCATTATATGGACATGAATTTCCGCGAAATTGCCGAACTCACGGGTGTAAACATCAACACAGCACTGGGTCGCATGCGTTATGCCCTTATAAACCTGCGCAAATTGATGGAAACAAAAAATATTTCAATTTGATATACTAATAAGTTGAGCCATACCGTTTTAGCTGTATTAATTTTTATGGTTAAACCTAAAACGTATTGCATGACTAAAAACATTACTCAAGACAATCTCATTCGTTACATCTATTCAGAAACAACCGCCGAGGAAACCAGCTTGATAGAAGAGGCGCTCCGAAGCGATTTTGAACTGAAAGAATTACATGACAACCTTTTAGAGACCAAATCAGAGCTCAACCGGGTTACAGTCAGTCCTTCACAAAAAGTGATCGACAACATAATGAGATACAGCAAAGACAACGCTCCGATGGAGCACTTTCAGTAAACAATTTAAAATCAAAAACCCTGACCAAAGCGTCGGGGTTTTTTTATGCCTATTAATGAAGTAAAACAAAATATTTGGGCGTTTCCGCGCAAAGTTTAATCTCGCTCCGAAAATTACCTTTTCGTGCGCGGCCGGGTTTTCCGCTGCAACCCCTTTTCCGAGGCGGACAAAGGGGGTTTCCGCTACAACCCCTAACGCGATTCGGAGTGAATTTGTACAATTGATTAGATATGAAAATTTGAAAAATGTAAGTTGTTCTTATCTGGTCAGGCGATAATTCATCAAAACATATTATTATTGATGTTAATTCTTTTATTAAATAATTACAATGGCATATATAATGGTTGACATAGAAAGCGACGGACCAATTCCGGGCGATTTTTCTATGATTTCGTTTGGAGCAGTTTTGGTAGATGAGCACCTTGACAAAACATTTTACGGAAGACTAAAATCCATTTCTGAAAAATATATTCCTGAAGCATTAGCTGTTTCCGGTCATTCAAGAGCAGATGTTTTAAACTTTGATGAACCTCAAAAAGTGATGCAGGAATTTGCAGACTGGATTAAATTAGTTTGTAAAGATCAACCAATTTTTATTAGCGACAATAATGGATTCGACTGGATGTTTATCTGCTGGTACTTTCATCATTTTATCGGTAGAAACCCTTTTGGATTTAGTTCACAGAATCTTGGCAGTATTTTTAAAGGCCTTGAAAAAGACATGTCAAAAAATTTTAAACACTTAAGAAAAACCAAACACACACATCATCCGGTTGATGATGCTAAGGGGAATGCTGAAGCTTTGCATACCTTCAAAAATGAATTCGGACTAAAAATCCGATTGTAGGTATTCTAATAATAATTAACTTTAATAACCTGATTAATGAGAACACTATTTTTTATTTTATTAAGTTTATTTATTAATGTAGGTAATACTCAAAATGTCGGAAAACTACTTGAAAAAGCATACAAGAAGGAATCCCCGGAAATGTTACATCAGTTTTTCTTAAATTGGAATAAGGAAATTCAACCAATTTCAGAAAAAGAATTATTAACGTTAAACGATACTATCCGTAATACTTACAATGTGTTTACGGCGTTTTACAAACCCCAAAGTATCGACAGCCTCGGCGGCTCAGAGTGGGGCAATTCAATTTATGACAATGTTGAATTTTTAGTAGTGCAGAATTCCATAAAAATTTATTTCGATGAAAAACTTTTTTGGAGTGAACAGGAAACAGATAAATATATTGTCGATTTTATAAAATCAAATGTAATAGATACTGCTTTACAAAATCTATTATTGAAGCGAACTGAAGGTAAATTATCAGAGAACGTTATTGATCGTTATGGTCCAAAAAGAAAAATTTATTTTGAGCGGAACGTACCTCCCGTTGATTCTATAGTTAACTTCAGACCAATAATAAATTGCAATGGGAAACGCCCTGTTTACCTTACAACAAAATATAGCGACATTTTAATTAATTTTCTGGGTAACAAACATGAGCATCTTGGTAACGGCGGAATTATGACTCCAGCCCTTGCTACAAAGTCGAGTGCAAATCGTAAAACATTTCTCGAAAATCAAATTAAAATCTGGTATGGTCACTGGGGTGGTTATTGGCAATTGCACTCCTATCCAACTGCATATGCAATTACCTTTGACCACGAAATGCAATATGCGATTATCGACTTTAGAATGATTTATGAAGGTGGTGAGGCTTTGCTAAAAAATGTGAATGGTAGTTGGGTTTTAGTTTCTTCAGAACTAACTTGGATTGAATAATAGGGCTGTAATCAATAAGATAATAAAAACGTTTTTATGTAAATCAATTTGTTTTAAATGATATGTATAAATTATTCTTTCTATTCGTTAATTAAAATATTATCGTTGGCTGTATAGAGACTTACCCTTATGTAAAATATATTTCTAAAATCGAAATTAATCCTGAAATCATTAATTTTATCCCAATGCAAATCCGCTTTATTTATTTATTGATCATCCTGATAAGTAATGGTGTATTGTTTGGTCAGGCATCTGCTGATTATGCCGATTTAATACCATTATGCCAAACTTTGGGTAATGAAAAAACAGTAGTTGGTCTTGGCGAATCTACTCATGGAACTGCTGAGTTTACTGCAATACGAGCTGAAATTGTTAAACAGCTCGTTACGGAAAATAATTATCGGGTGTTTATTCTAGAAGCTGAATTTGCAGCGTGCGAAAAGATGAATCACTATTTGCAAACAGGTGAAGGAAATTTAGATTCCCTAATGTTGGACTTACGATTTTTCCCTTGGGTGCATGAAGATTTTAAATCACTATTGGTGTGGTTGAAAACATACAATCAAAACCATCCTGAAAACAGGGTTCGTTTTTATGGTATGGACGCACAGTTCTCGAAATTATATGCTCAAAAAGACACTATTGTAAAACAATATCCGGAAGCAGGAACTCAATTATTTCAAATTATAGATGGTAATAAAAATGCAAAACAAAAAGTGCATGAAATAAAAAATCTTTCAGCAAAACTTGTCCAAAATTCCGATACAATTGACTTATTACTGCAATATTATATCACATGTCAACTCAATAAATTGTCGGCTGTTACGTTTAACACCAATACTTATCGCGATGAAAATATGGCGCAATTTGTTAAATGGATACATCAAAATCACGGTGATTATACAAAAATGATTATCTGGGCACACAACGGGCATCTGAAAAAACAAGACGGAAAACCTATGGGGCAATACTTGTCAGCAATGTATGGGGAAAGGTATGCTTGTATTGGTTTAGACTTTTATCAGGGTGGATTTTTAGCCATCGACTATGAAAATTTAACCAATCGAAAACTGGTTAGCATGACATTAAATCCTATTGAAAAAACTATTGCTCAAGATATTAATTTTGGTAATAAGTCATTTGTTTTAGTGCAATGTGATTCATTAAAAAGAAATGTTTATATAAATGCAATCGGAGCAATATATGTAAAACAGCCCGAAAAACGATCTGCATTTTATGATAAGCTCAAGCGTAATAAACAGTTTGATTATTTAATTGTTGCCAAAGTGTCTACGCCAATAAAGTTATTACCGCAATACTTAAATGAATAATATTTTTTATGAATATATTTAAAATGAAAAAAACAGTATTGTTGTGCTATTGTTTTATGCCTTTGTTATCATTTGGTCAAACCCTAATGGATACAACATTGTTTCGCATTTCTGAAAATTACAATCTCGCGCTTCAACATTATTTAAATCAAATTGCTGTTGATACTATTCATCAAAACAATTACTACCAGGCAGCCTGTTATTACGCGTTGCTTAAAAATGATAAGCTGGCATTTTCTTATTTGAAAAACGCCATTATTAAAGGCGCCAAAGGTGAGGATGTAATTACTGATACTGATTTTAATTTATTAAAGGAGGATAGTACTAAATGGAAAGAAATTGAGTTGTTGTTAAAACTTCAATATTCTCAACGCAATCCCGGCATCTCAAAATTAGATTTGGGATATGAATTATGGATGATGTGGATTGAAGACCAACGTTATCGTACATTCAAAAAGAATTATAAGTTAGTTGAGAAACCCACTTTTAATATGGCACAGCATAATGCACATTTATTTCGACTAAATGAAATTATTGAAACTTCGGGATGGCCAAAATACAGTGAGGTTGGAATTGAAGGTGGTGATGCTGTGTTTTTTATTTTCCAGCACGACAAAGCTGAGAATATGGAAAAAATATTACCACAATTTATTGCAGCTGCTAAAGCAGGTGAGGCCGACTTGACTAAAGCGGCAATGATGATTGACCGTTATTTATCCTATACAGAAAAGGTGCAGCTTTATGGTACTCAGGCATATCGAAAAATAGCGCCCGGGCAGGATAGCAAAACTATTCCATTGCAACTTTATCCTATTGCCGATGAAGAAAATCTCCTGAACAGGCGCAGTGCAATTGGCATGGGCGATTTTTTAGAAAATTGTGACAGACTGGAAGTGACTTACATACCTATTAACGACCGAACAGATTATAGGTATATTCCCATCAAAAAAAAGTGGATCAAAGCGGGTTATGTGCTTTAAGTTTTGAAATGTTGCGAATAAAATTGCCCCGAGACCAAAAATTTCAAATACTTAAGCAGCTAAATATTTTATAAAATTAAGCAAGTACATTCTGAACAAACACCTAACTTCATTGTTTCAAACCAATGTTCAACTTTATACAAAACCTAATCCTTCGTAATCCAACCTTATTTTATTTTGGCTTAATTTGTTTAGTGGCAGCTATTGTGTTTTTTTGGTGCTTACCCGCACCACTAAAACAAAAGTACTTAATGTGAATGCCTGGTATAAGCCGTTTAAGTTTGCATTTTCTACTTTTTTATATGCTTGGGCTATGGCATGGTATTGTTACTATCTGTCCGATTTTAATATCAGTATATTTAATTGGTCTATTATAATTTTGTTAGGTTTCGAAATTATTTATATTGCTATTCAGGCCAATAAAGGGCAGCTCTCACATTTTAATTTGACCACACCTTTTTATGCAACAATGTATTCACTGATGGCTATTGCTGCTACTTTAGTGACTATCTATACAGCATATATTGCAGTGCTCTTTTTTAATAGTGATTTTCCCGATTTACCCGAATACTACCTCTGGTCCATTCGGTTAGGTCTGGTGATTTTTGTTATTTTTTCGTTTCAAGGTTTTTTAATGGGCTCCACCCTCAACCACAGTGTTGGTGCAAAAAACGATAATTCAAATATGTTTATCGTAGGCTGGAGCAAAAAAGTGGGCGATTTAAGAGTGGCGCATTTTATTGGTATGCACGCACTACAAGTGTTGCCCTTCATTTCATACTACATATTAAAAAACACCACCTTGACTATCGTTGTATCGCTATTGTATGCAGCTTTAGCACTATTCACTTTAATCCAAGCACTGCAATCAAAACCATTAATAAAATCTAAATCATAAATAAAAATCCCCCGGCCTCATTGAATTTCGCAAATGCAGCTTACAGCCCTTAATCCACCAATTTTTAATATTCATCAAAAATTAAATCACAATCTCTAACCCGGCCTCATTGAATTTCGTTAGTGCAGCTTACGACACGTTAGCACCGAAGCTAAAAAGTAACAATGATTATAATCATTAAACAGACTCAGTGCTACTAAATAATAATAATGATTTAGCTAACCCGGCCTCATTGAATTGCGTTAGTGCAGCTTACGGCACGCAAGCAACGAAGCTAAAAGGTAACAATGTTTAAAATCATTAAGCAGACTCAGCGCAACTAAAAAAGTAACAATGATTATTATAAATACCAATAATTTTCAAAATACCAATTAACTAAAAATCACCTAGCGCCTTGTCTGCGCCTCGCGAAGTGTCGTTAGCTGCACTTACGCAATTCAATGCAGCCTTGATTTTTTGGTTCTTTTGTATCAAGACAAAAGAACAAAGAACTACAATCGGAGCAAAAAATCTCCAACACTCTAAATCCACCAATTTTAATAATTAATCAAAAATTAACTTTTAAATCAGTTTTCCCGGCCTCATTGAATTTCGTTAGTGCAGCTTACGACACGTAAGCCCCGAAGCAAAAAAGTAACAATGATTAAAAATAATTAAGCAGACTCAGCGCAACTAAAAAAGTAACAATGATTATTATAAATACCAATAATTTTCAAAATACCAATTAACTAAAAATCACCTAGCGCCTTGTCTGCGCCTCGCGAAGTGTCGTTAGCTGCACTTACGCAATTCAATGCAGCCTTGATTTTTTGGTTCTTTTGTATCAAGACAAAAGAACAGAGAATTACATTCGGAGGTATTAATACCAAACAGCTCCTATCCCCATGCGAAGCGCCATTAGCTGCACTTACGCAAATCAATGCAGCCTTGATTTTTTGGTTCTTTTGTATCAAGACAAAAGAACAGAGAACTACAATCGGAGGTATTAATACCAAACAGCTCCTATCCCCATGCGAAGCGCCGTTAGCTGCACTTACGCAAATCAATGCAGCCTTGATTTTTTGGTTCTTTTGTATCAAGACAAAAGAACAGAGAACTACAATCGGAGCTACAATACCAATCCACCCATAATCCACCAATTTTAATAATTAATCAAAAATTAACTTTTAAATCAGTTTTCCCGGCCTCATTGAATTGCGTTAGTGCAGCTTACGGCACGCAAGCACCGAAGCAAAAAAGTAACAAGGTTAAGACTCATTAAGCAGACTCAGCGCAACTAAAAATTAACAATGCTTATAAAAGCTATCATTAAAATTCAAAATGCAATTAAACTAAAAATTATTTAGCGCCTTGTCTGCGCCTCGCGAAGTGTCGTTAGCTGCACTTACGCAATTCAATGCAGCCTTGATTTTTTGGTTCTTTTGTATCAAGACAAAAGAACAGAGAACTACAATCGGAGCTATGAATATTCATTTAACACAAACCTCGCTGAATATCAACCATTTTTATATAAGAAATTACTTCAGTATCTTTAATTAAATGAAATTGATTTATTTTATATGTCTAATTGTATTTACGGTTAATGTTAATGGACAATCAAACACAACATGCTCATCGCCAGAGGCTTATACTTATTTAACAAAAGCAAATAAGGCGCTTAATAAAAAAAACTACAACAAAGCAACTGATTACCTTTCGCAGGCAGAAACTGCTGACAATAAAACTTGTGGTAAAACGTGGACTGAAATGAAAGGCCGCATCAGTTTAGTAAAAGCAAAGATTTATAATGGCGAAAAAGATTATGATAAAGCACTAGCTGTATTAAATGAAATGCAAGGGTGTAACCTGGGTGCAGATTGCAAAGCAAGGGACTCGCTTAAAATTGTAACACTGTTTTTAAAATTTGGCAAAGAAAAAGTAAAAACCGCATTTAAAAATGCCGGCAATGTTGTGTTTTCTGAATATAATGATTACAATTCCACCTGCTCAGTATTTCTCCCCGACTTAAATTATAAATTTAGTTTTTTAGTTTATGCCGGAACAACTTCAGGTGATGCAAACAACACACCACCAAAAAGTAAAAATTTCCACGAACTGGCTAAGGAACAGGCTTTTTATGAATTGTTGAAATAATTAACATTTATTGAAAATTCATACTATTCAATAATTTGCGTATTATATACGCAAATTAAGTATATTTATGTGAAACACATATATTTAGTTATATGCTGTTACGTTTTATATGGTGTTGTTTAAATTAATTAAATAAGAGCTTAAATCTGCCTACTTGCATGTTTTATTGGCCTAATAAACCTTGACCCAAAACCTCATTTTTTTGTCATAAAACCAAAAGCGCTTTTCTTTTCAAGAAATAAATTGCTTAATTTAGTGGTAAAGCAACCTTATATGAAAACCTTACCCATCCTGCTTATCTGTGCTTTGCTTTCATTCTATAGTACTGTAAAAGCAAATGCCGTATTAATTGTAAATGCCGAAAGTAAAACAGTATTACAATTACAATCCTCCCATGTTGATGCAACTGTTACAAACCAGGTAGCAATTGTAAAAAGCCGACAGGTATTTGTCAATCAGTTGGATACTGCAGTGCATGTAAAATATGCCTTTCCTTTATATGAAGATGCATCTGCAACCGGTCTTCGCTGGAAAATCGGTGGCATTTGGTATTCTGCCGTATTTAATCCGGAGCCTCAAGATACTACATTACCGGGTGGCGCAGCAGCAGTTGATGAAAATCTCAAATTATATTTAGGTGAAACACCCTTGTATTTCGATTTGGAACAAATGATTGATCCTGATTCAACTATTGAATTTGAACTTACCTATGTTCAATTGTTACATTATGCCTACAACGAAGTGAGTTTTACGCATCCTAATAATTATAGTTTAATTCAAACCGGAGCTATTGACACGCAATATTTATCCATTCATGTACTTTCAGACCGGACAATTGTTGGCAGTAATTTATTATCACATCCTGCAGTTTTAAATACCTATACAGTGACCACTGCGGATGTTGTGGTGGAGCGTTTATCAGAAAACCCGGATACCGATTATGAATATGTTTATCAGCTTGATCCTGATGAATTGGGCTTATTCAGCTTTAGTTATTTCTTACCGGATAGTATAACTTATTGTGATGATTTTGGTCGCGGATATTTCGGATTTATTGTTGAACCTGATCCGGTTGATTCCGTTATTATTTCTAAAACATTTACATTAATAATTGACAGGTCAGGAAGTATGGGTGAAGAAAAAATGGGGCAGGCTAAAGAAGCGGCTACATATATTGTCAACAACCTGAATGCTGTAGACAAATTTAATATTATAGATTTTGATGATGCTGTTGTGAGTTTATTTGAGGACCATGTTACTGTTAATATCGCGACCCAGAATGTGGCACTCGACTATATTGACAATCTTTATGCAAGTGGTTCAACAAATATTTCCGGTTCATTTGAAATGGCAATTCCCCAATTTGAATCCGCAGATGAAGATGAATATAACATAATCATTTTCCTCACCGACGGGCAGGCTACAGCAGGTGAAACCAGCACTGATGGAATTCTTGAAATCATTAATAATTTAATAACAACAAATGAAGTCGAAGGCTTAAGTATAAATACATTTGGTATCGGTATGGATGTGAATGAATCGTTACTTAGTCAGATTGCCACATTAAATAATGGCGTTGCCACCTTTTTTGCAGCCGGCGATTTGCTAGAAGTTGTAACAGATTTTTATATGATGATTCAAAACCCGGTATTAATTAATACCAGTATGACATTTGATCCGCCTATTGTATCGGAAGTTTATCCTGATCCTGTACCAAATTTATATTTAGGGCATCAATTAGTAGTAACCGGCAGATATGCAGTACCCGGAACAATTGATGTAACATTTACAGGAGAAAAATACGGTGAGGTAATTACCTATGAATATACGTTCGATTTAACTGATTCAACAATTGAACAAAATGCATTTCTAACCAAACTTTGGGCAATCGACAAGATTAATGCATTAATGATTGAATATTTTACAATACCTGATGGTACCTCTGAAAAAGACAGTATGTATCAATACATCACAGATTTGAGTATTTGTTATAGCGTAATATCACCATTTACCAGTTTTTCTGATAATACCGGTGCTACATCTTCAATTGATGAATGGCAGCAGAATAACTCCGGCATTCAAATTAGAAATTATCCAAATCCATTTACAAATGAAACCAGCATCAATTTTTATGCTTCAGCACGTGCAGGAATTGTTCCACTGGTAATTATGGATTTAGAAGGTCGCCTTATTCGAATTCTCGAAGTAAATATTACTCAGGCAGGGGAATTTAAAATTATATGGGATGGAAAAGATGCCGAAGGAGCAAATGTAAAAGCCGGCACATATCCTTATTACATTCAAATTGGCGAAACCAGAATGTTTGGCGTGATGCAGAAATTTTAATTTATGAAATTACTTTTAACAAATAGTAAAGAGACCTAAAATCAGCACTAATTTTTAACCATTTAAAGCATTTTTGGGAAATTCATAAATGAAAATAATAACCTGGAATTGCAATATGGCTTTTAGAAAAAAAAGCAAATGCTATTCTTAGGTATAAGCCCGACATTTTGGTGGTTCCTGAATGTGAACACCCGGATAAATTAAAATTTGATAGCGCAGTCAAAGTACCGACTGATATTTGTTGGTTTGGTGATAATCAACATAAAGGTTTAGGTGTGTTTTCATACAGCAACTATCGACTCAAGTTACTGGAAATACATAATCCTGCATTTAAAAATATATTACCTATTGCAGTTACCGGTGGTAAAATTGATTTTACTTTATTTGCCGTTTGGGCGAATAACCCCGGAGAAAAAAATGGGCAATACATTACACAGGTGTGGAAGGCCATACATTATTACGAACATTTACTACTTGATAACAAAACTATATTAATTGGGGATTTTAATAGTAACACAATTTGGGATAAACCTAAACGCGAAGGCAATCATTCTACAGTAGTAAATAAACTTGCAGAAAAAAAAATATACAGCACATATCATACCTTCTATAAGCAAAAACAAGGTTCAGAAAAACATGCTACCTTGTTTATGTACAGACATATCGACAAAACCTACCACATTGATTATTGTTTTGCCTCAAATGATTTTATGAGCAAACTTAAAAAAGTGGAAGTAGGAAAGTATGCAGACTGGACTAGCTATAGCGACCACAAACCTTTAATGGTAACATTTAAAATTTAATTTGCTGCAACAGGCAAAAGAGTTCGTTATATCCAATCGGGTTACCTTAAAATATTTCTTCAATTAATTTAGTAATTAATTGGTGTTTCAAGGCTGGATATTTTTTGTATTTTTACTTTAAAGACTGATACTGATACGCATAAGGCTTATTACAATTAGGTAATTATAACCACACAAACGAACCAAATACTTTCTATGGCTGATAAATTATTTAAAAATGATATTAATAGAAAACAAATATGTTTTTTATTAATAATGGTATGCACATTCTTCTTTTGTTCATTTGGCTTTGGGCAAAACCAATCAGCTGAGTTGGATCAATTTTTCGCAACAATAAATGCAAATGGAGATTTAAATGGCAGTGTTTTGGTAATGGAGAATGGAAATGTGTTGTACCAAAAATCATTTGGATTTGCCGATAAGCAAAACAAAATTCAAAATACAGAAAACACCTTATTTCAGATTGCCTCTGTATCTAAAATTTTCACTGCAGTGGCAGTGCTGAAATTAGAAGAGCAAAAGAAATTAAATATTCAAGACAAAATTGTATCCTATTTTCCTGATTTTCCTTATTCGGATGTTACAATCTACAATTTGCTTTCGAATACGTCGGGCGTGCCTGATATTGGTGAGTTGCTAGTTCCATTTTGGCGATTGAACAGGGACACTGTTTTTACTTTAAATGACTTAATTCCAGCACTAAACGCAAGTAAAATGCCACAAAACTTTGAAGCCGGCATGGCTTGGGAGTATTCAAATACGAATTTTAGTTTACTTGCTCTTTTGATTGAAAAAACCAGTGGACAAAAATTTGCTGACTACATGAATAAAAACATTTTTAAACCGGCAGGTATGCATAACACGTTTGTGAAGTCCTCAGGAGAAAATGCATATGTTCATAACAACGTAGCATATAATTATGGCTTGCCTTATATATTTTCAATCACCCCAGTTCGTGTTGATTCTTTTGCAATAAATGATTTTAAGGTACATTACAAAACATTTCCATCAGAAGGTGATGCGAATATATACACTTCGGTTATCGATTTGGCCGCATTTGATAAAGCACTATACGGGGGTTTATTGTTAAAAGAAAAAAATTTAAATCTCCTCACAAGTCCTTCACGAAAAACCAATGGAAAAAAAATAGTTCTACATGGCTTAGGCAGTGAAATTGGTGTAATAGGTGATTTCTATTGGGGGCTCGGAAATCGTATTGATTTAGATAGTTCCATGGGAAAAATTGTGTGGTGTAGTGGCGGTATGCCCGGTTGCTCAGCTAACATGTTAACGAATAGTACTAAAAATCAACTTATTATATGGCTCAATAATGAACAAAGTAGTTCTGCAATGGATAACATGTTTGGGGCCTTAAATATTATTAATAATAAACCGGCCTCAGCTAAAAAAGCCAAAGGAAATGGAGCAATAATTTATGCTCAGCTTTTACAAAAAAATGATAAAGAGCACGCGTTTGCGAAATTAATCGAAATGGCAGACGATACCACAAATTTTATTGTAGACGAAAATACATTAAATGATTTGGCATATGAATTTTATGAATTTGTAAACGAAAATTTAGCATTCGAAACACTTCGGTCCGCAATATTTTTATTCCCCAACAATGATAATCTTTATAATAGTTACGGTGAATTATTAGCAAAATCGGGCAAAAAAGAAGAAGCAATAATAATGTATAAAAAATCATTAATACTAAACCCTGAAAATGAAGATTCAATTAACTCATTAAACAAATTACAAATGGAATAAAAATTATTTATAAAACTAAAAAAGTGATGCAGTCACCCACATCACTTTTAAATTATTTTATCATATTTCCTTCACATCCCTAACAAGAATCTACACATACACCCATCCTACCTTCGCGCTCTTTGCCCTTCGCGTCCTTAGCGAGAACCCCACACAACCCTCCAATTCATCCTTAGCAAGAACCCCACACATCCATCCCATCCAACCTTCGCGTCCTTTGCCCTTTGCGTGCTTTGCGATAACCCCACACAACCCTCCAATTCATCCTTATCAAGAACCCCACACATCCATGCCATCCAACCTTCGCGTGCTTTGCGATAACCCCACACAACCCTCCAATTCATCCTTAGCAAGAACCCCACACATCCATCCCATCCAAACTTCGCGCCCTTTGCCCTTCGCGTGCTTTGCGATAACCCCACACAACCCTCCAATTCATCCTTAGCAAGAACCCCACACATCCATCCCATCCAACCTTCGCGCCCTTTGCCCTTCGCGTCCTTAGCGAGAAACCACAAATCCATCCATCGCGAGAAACCCTACATCCTTTGCGCGCTTCAATTACACGTTCATCATCACCGGCATCACCAACATCAATAAATCCTCCGCTTCATCACTTTCTGTTGGCAACAATAAACCTGCTCTGTTTGGCGTGCTTAACTCCATGCGTACTTCTTCATTATCCATCGCATTCAACATCTCTAACAAAAACTTCGCGTTAAACCCGATTTCCATATTGTCACCTTCGTAAGTGCAATCTAAACGTTCATTAGCTTCATTACTAAAATCTAAATCCTGAGCATTTACAATCAACTCATTACCTTTTATTTTCAAAATAACCTGATGTGTAGTTTTATTCGAGAAAATAATTACACGACGTAAGGTATTTAAAAAGTCAGCGCGATTAATTGTTAAACGATTCGGATTTTCAGTTGGAATAACTGCGTTGTAATCCGGATAACGTCCTTCGATTAAACGACAAATTAATTTCACATTATTATAGCTGAAAAATGCGAATGAACTATTATATGAAATGGTTACCTGTGTTTGTTCACCAGGTAAGTTTGATTTCAACAAGTTCAATGCTTTTTTAGGCATAATGAGTGATGCAGGATTATTTGTTTTTGCATCTGTTCTGCGATAACGCACTAATTTATGTGCATCTGTTGCTACGAAATTAATTCCATCTTTATTTAACTGGAATAAAACACCTGTCATAGGCGGACGTAACTCATCTGTTCCTGTAGCGAATGCAGTTTTATTAATTACCTTTTGTAACACACCAGATGGTAAAGTGATATCACTCATTTTATCATCGCTGGATACACGTGGAAAATCATCACCGTTTTCGCCATTCAGTTTGTATTTACCACGATCGGTAGTGATTTCAACCTGACAGCTATCTTCATCAATTGAAAATGTAAGCGGCTGTTCCGGTAATGTTTTTAAATAATCAACTAAAATTCGGGCAGGTATAGCTACTTTGCCTTCCGACTTTGATTCGATGTCCATCCATGTTGTAATGGAGGTTTCTAAATCGGTTCCCGAAATGGTGAGTTTGTTCTTTTCCACCACAAATAAAAAATCTTCCAGAATAGGCAAAACCGTATTCGGACTCACAACGCCATTCACCGTTTGGAGATTGCGCAATAACGCAGTTGTACTTACTATAAACTTCATGCTGTTAATTTTCAGTTACGGCAAAGGTAAACATTAGTGCCAAAAGTGTTTTCAACAAATGGTGGATTTCATACTAACTTTGTACTATGCGAATACAGACCCCCTTTTTTACGATACTACTTTTGGCCGGAATCTGTCAAAACCCTTTGTCAGCGCAGGTTGCACCACCTCCCTTCACCATTACCCTGGAGGAGGTAACCTATAACGATTGGCCGGGTTTGCATTCTTTTGCTATCGGCGAATGGGATGGCAGGTGGTTAATCGCTACCGGAAGGACAGGTGGTTTGCATGGTTTTCTGCCCCCAACACCTTTTCCGATACTGGAAGCTAACAAACAAATTCACCTTTTTGACCCCGTAACCGGCGATTATGCTTCGGCTAATATCTTCGGCTTGCCTGCGGGTATTCAGGACCAATTACAATGCACAAACCCACAATATTTTCAACGCGATAACTATTTATACATTATTGGCGGTTACGGTCATCAACAAGCAACCGATAGTATGGTAACTTTTCCCTCGTTACTCGCAATTGATCTGGAAATGATTGCTGATTTAATTGACGCAGGTGAATCAGTTGAACCTGCAATCAGACAAGTTGAGGATACGTTATTTGAAGTAAGTGGTGGTGAAATCGGATTGCTGCAAGATGAAATTTATTTATACGGCGGACATGTTTTTGCAGGAGAATATTCTAAACCTGCAGGCCCACAATTTTACCAAAAATATACAGATGCACTTAAAAAATTTAAATTAACTGATGATGGAGCTACAATCTCAATTACTGATGTAGAAATAATAAAAGACACAACCGTTTTTCATCGACGCGATTTAAATTTTGAACAAATAATGTTGCCGGGAGAAGTTGAAGCATTGGCTGCATTTAGTGGTGTGTTTCAATACGAGGCAGACTGGGTTTGGTTTTCACCGGTTTATATTAGTACCGCTGGATATACTGAAGATGAATCTTTTTATCAGAAATTAAATAATTATACTTGTCCGGTAATGAGCATTTATGATTCTGTTTCACAAAATTATTTCGCAACATTATTTGGTGGCATCGGTCAGTATTATTATGATGAAGATGATGATACTATTAAACAGGATTTAAATGTTCCGTTTGTAAATGACATCTCAACCATAATAAAATATGCTGATGGAATAACTGAACAATATCCCCAACCGATTCATTTTGATGCATTATTAGGTTCAAATGCGGAATTTATTTTAAACCAGGATATTCCGCATTACAATAATCGTGTTATTAAATTGCATGATTTAAACGGTACTGTTTTGGCCGGATATATTTTTGGTGGTATAGATGCACTTATTCCAAATTTTACACCAAGCGCTGCAAGTAACCAGTTATTTAAAGTTTGGATAAATTATACCGCACCGGTTGCTGTGAACAATGTTCCAATTAACGAAATCAGCATTTACCCGAATCCTGTAAGTGGGGAAATTACTATTTCGAACAGCTCGTTAAAAAACCTGGAGCAAATTCAAATTATTAATCAGCTTGGAGAAGTAATGCCATTGTTGCAGGCTAAATGTATGGCGGGAAGTTCCATTACAATTGACGTAAGCGCATTTGCATCAGGATTATATATCGTAAAAATGTTTGGTGATGATCGTGTAATTACAAAGCAACTGATAAAACTGTAATTATTTTTTCAGCCCTTCGTTCAACACATTTAAATTTTGTGGGCGCTGACGATAAAAGTATTGTGGACCTACCATGAGTTTACCAAATACAAAGTTTTGAATAATACCTAAATCGCGGTCATTATTAAATACACCATAATATTTATCCAAATCAAATTCAATTGGTTTATTATCTAAAGTGTATTGCATTTTTGAACGATAGGTGAGCGGTCGGTAATATATTTTTAAGCTAGTGGTTATTTTATTGTTATCTGTTATGCTCACCACACAGGCCGGTTTTGTTCCCAACAGCGAGTCGCGTTTTTCAGGTTCAAGAATAAAATATTCTGCATTTAATAACTTGTATTGTTTGAGATAGTAATTTACAATTTCAGGATTCAGTGGTTTGTTGGAAACGGTATTACCTACCAATTCAAATGTATTATCGGCCTTGCGCACAATACTAAATGAAGAATCGCGCAAATTGGAATAAGTAATATCTATTTGCTGAATATTTTCAGGGTCATAAGCAAAAATTTGTTTGCTTTTCCAATCGGTTTCATCAGTAAAAAACACAGTAGCTGCAAATCCTGCAAATCCGGGAATATTTACTACAAATGCGTGTTCAGAACCTTCCATTAACATAAAAGTTCCATTAAGCTGGTCAGTATTATCTCCAATAAAATACCCTTTGGTTTTTTCGCCTTTGGTATTATAAATTTCAACCTTTGTTCTGCGGCCGGCAATATTGGATACTACATTATTATGCATTGATTTCGCAACGGGCATTTTTACTTCCAGTTGATGCATGGTATTTAGTAAATTATGTAATGCATCAGGTCGTGGCGGGTAAATGCCATTCATCATCCAAACACCATTTTTATTTTCTAGCGTGATGCTATCGCCTTTTAAATTGGTTAATCTGATTTTACCAATTGCTGTGGTATCCTCTACTGCAAAAGCAGTATCCTTTTTTGAATAAGAACTATCATTATCGCGAATAAGTGTGAAATAGGCGATTACCACCAATACCACTAAAATGCCAAAGTATAACCAGTTCCTATTCATAGTAATGTATAATTAAGCCGCGTATTTTCTGTTGCGGATAAAGAAATAAATTCCGCTGAAAATATACAGCACCAATAAAGGCGCAATCATATTCAGCAATTGCCATTGTATGCGGTTATCACCCACTTTTTGATCATCCAAAGGGCGCAGTTTTACTTCCTTTGCACGTGTTTCAATTAATCCGTCCTGATCACATAAATATTCAATACAATTCATGGCAAAATCTTTATTGCCATAAATATATCTTTCAATATAATTGATACCTAACATATCAGGTTTGCCTTCTTCATCTACATAATTTTTTATCAAATCACCATCACCTATCATAATTTGTTTAGAGCCTACACCTTTTTCCATATAAGGTGCATTCTGATAGCCGAAACCTAATTGATGTAAGCGGTTAGCTGTTGGTTTCAGTGATTTAAATGCTGATGGGAACTGACCTTCTAACAAAACCGCAACAGGTGTATTTGGTTTGTTATATTGTGCATCAGTTGGTGCAAATTTATTATCAACAATATTAAAATTAACTCTTGCCGGTGCCGAAATATATCGGCTTAAACCTGATGTTGATACTAATATTGTTTTTTTAATGCCTGGCACCGAAATAGTATCAACTGTACTTACAAACTTACCTTCAATAGCATCCACGTTTTTACTGATAGGATGATTCGGATTAAAATTATTTAAAATCGGATTATATGGCCATGGCCGCATCACAAAATTTTCACCATTCGAAACGGGAACATTAATATGCGAACATTGTTTATCCTGCACAATATTAGAGTTTATACGCGCTCCATATTGTAGTAGCATATCCGTAATATTTAATTCACGGTCAATAGCCATAAACTGGCCCTTGCCGGTATATAAACTATCGAAATCAGCAATAACGGGATCAATCAGCCACATTACATTTCCACCCTGCATAATAAATTGATCAATAATATATTTGCCTTCCATCGAAAACGAAATCAATGGTTTAGCAATTACCAACGCCTTACATTCTCTGGGAATTTCGAACGTGCTGTCATCTTCCAATTCAATTTGTGTAACATTATACAGCTCATTTAATGAACCGGCAATATCATTTAATTCGAAACGATTTAATTCACCATGTCCGGAAACAAACGCAACATAAGGTTTGTTGTCATCCGTAATTTGACGGATAGCTTTAGTGAAATTATATTCCAGCAGTGAAATGGAAACGGAAGGGTCGCTATCCGGATTTAAAGGCAATGGCATGGTTCCACGGTCGATAAGCGGAAACGCAATTTCAACATCCTTATAACTGATACTTGCAAAGGGAAATACATATTTTACAGAAGCTTCATCGGTTGCGCTTTCAAAAAATTGAACACTTAAAATACCTTTTTCTTCCAGTTGTTTAATAAACTCAGTCTGATTTTCTTCATTTGGAATGCTAAACGGATCAAACACATCGTATTGCAGATTATCACCCGCATAATTTTTAAACTGATCGAGCATTTCCGTTGTAGACTGTTGCAGGCGCTTTAGGTTCGGCGTTAAATCTCCCCCCAAATAAACGCGCACAAATAAAATATCTTGTTGTTCTTCTAATAAATGTTTGGTTGGTGTGCTCAGCGAAAATCTTTTTTCTTCAGTTAAGTCCATTCTGAAAAAAAATCCCGACAACAAAACATTGGCAATCACAATTATGCCAATGAGTAAAAACAATTGTAAAATTGCCCGTCTCCTGTTTTTTTTATATTGATCTTGTCGTTCCATGCTGTTGTAAAAAACAAAATTTTAAATTACCATTTTCTGCTGCCCAAAGCCGTTTTTGTCATTAAAATAAAAATGCCCACCATGCTGCAGAAATAAATTACATCGCGTAGGTCAATATATCCTTTACTAATATTCTGGTAATGCTGGTTGATACTTATTGCATTAAAATATTTATCGATAGTTCCAACAAAATAAGGAATTAACGAAAGGCTGTCGAATGCGAGGTAAAAAAAGAAACAGGCAAACATACCGGCAATAAATGCAACTATCTGATTGTTGGTTATGCAGGATGTAAATAAAGATATAGCAACAAAAGTAGCGCCCAACAATAATAATCCGATATAAGAACCAATAATTCCGCCCGTATCAACATTGCCCACCGGTGATGCTAATGCACTTACAGTAAAATAATATAATACTGTAGGTAATATAGCAAAGGCAACCAACACGAATGCAGCAAAATATTTTCCGAAAATAATTTGCATATCGGTAATTGGCCGTGTGGTAATAAATTCAAGTGTTCCGCTATTTTTTTCTTCCGCAAAAGAACGCATGGTAATTGCGGGAATCAAAAACATTAAAATCCAGGGCGCGAAATTAAAAAACGAATCCAGTGTTGCATATCCGTCGTCTAAAATATTTGTATCCGGAAAAACCCATGCAAATAATCCGTTCGCAACCAAAAATATGGTAATGGCTATATAGCCAATCAGTGAACTGAAAAACACATTTAATTCTTTTCTGAATATCGCGATCAAAGCAAACTGTTTTGTTGTTTAGAAATGAAGTTGTGTTATTTTGTTAATTCCTGGAATACGTCTTCCAGATTTTGTTTTTCGATATGCATATTCAGCAAGGTATATTTATGTTCTACCGCAAAACGGAATAATTGTTCGCGAATATCACCTTCACCGTAATACGTAATAACTAATTTGTTATCACCTTTCACATTGCGCACACCGGGAATTGTTTTAATTAATTTATGATCAACATTTTCTTTAAATTCAACCTGAATTATGGTTGTGCCTTTTTGTTGTGCTTGTATACCGTCAACCGAATCGTCGGCAACAATTTTTCCCTTATTGATAATAATTACGCGACTGCAAATTGCCTGCACTTCTTGCATAATATGGGTTGAAAGAATTACCGTTTTTTCTTTCCCGATATTTTTAATGAGATTGCGCACTTCAGCTAATTGGTTAGGGTCTAATCCGGATGTTGGTTCATCCATAATTAACACTTTCGGATTGTGCAACATGGCTTGTGCTAAACCAACACGCTGACGATATCCTTTTGATAACTGACCAATTTTTTTTCTCCGTTCTAATGTTAAACCGGTAATGCCAATCATTTCCTCAATCCGCTTATCCGCATTTTTCATTCCGTTTAAACGAGCGGCGAATTCCAGATACTCTTTTACATACATTTCGGGGTACAGCGGGTTATGTTCAGGTAAATAACCAATATTTCGGCGCACATCAATACTGTTTTTTTCGGTATCGAACCCGCAAACACTGGCTTTTCCGGCTGTTTGAGGTATAAAACAGGTAAGCATTTTCATGGTAGTGCTTTTTCCTGCACCGTTGGGGCCCAGAAATCCGACAATTTCTCCGCTGTTTACAGTGAATGAAATCGAATTTACCGCCGTCTGTTCTCCGTATACTTTCGTGAGCTGGTCAACTATTACTGACATAATTTACGGGCAAATTTACGTTAAAGGTCGCTTTAAAAAAGGCATTGTATGCACAATAACGTTATCTGACAAAAAAGTGTATATTTATCATAGCAAACAGGCATCTATTACCCACATCTACATATCTGCAATTCAGTATTTAATCGCTTGAAATGCTTGGTACATGTGCATTTCTTAATATAATACGTTTTTAACATAACGTTAATTTAATTTTGTATAACATGTGCAGGATATTAGTCATTTTTGCAACTCAACTTTCACTCTTTAATTCAAACCAATGAAATTCCTTTACAAAATCTCATCTAAAAGATTGTTTTTGGGATGTGCGTTGATGGTTTCCACGGGCCTTTTTGCTCAAACCAACCCCACGCCGCAAGCCATCCCTTATTCCCAAAATTTTTCCGGTTTATTGCATACTTCTACCACTTACCCTGCCGGTTGGCAAGGTTGGAAGGTTAGCAGTGCAGCAACTAATACCTACCAAACTGTAGCAGCTACCGGCGATCAGGCATTAATTGCCAGCTCTAGTGCTTCTAATAATTCCGGTGGCGTTCATAACTACAACGGTAAAATAGGTGAACTCGCTTCAGGCTCTACCAATCCGGCTATTGCATTGGCTTTGGTTACTACAGGAAGTTCAAACATTAAAGTTACCTACGATATTATGGTGATTCGCAACCCTTATGATGGAGGCGCAAATAACCGTATAAATGAAGCAACGCTCCAATATCGTGTTGGTAATACAGGTGCTTTTACAACATTAACTGGTATAGAATATCAGAGTGGAACTACTTTACAAACAACCACTGGTGTTACAACACCGCAAAACCCGCAAACAAAATCAATTACCCTCCCATCTGCTTGCGATAATCAGCCAATTGTTCAAATTCGCTGGATTTCAAAAGATGTTACAGGGGGCGGTTCACGTCCAAGTTTTGCTGTTGATAATGTAAGTGTTGACGCAGATAATGATAATGATACATATGTATCATCATTAGATTGTAACGATAATGACGCAACAATTTATCCCGGCGCAACCGAAATATGTAATTTTATCGACGACGATTGTGATGCAACTGCCGATAATGGTATAACTTATTTAGCTGTTTATGACGATGCTGATGGCGATACTTATGGTGCCGGTTTAGCAGCAAATTATTGCACTTTCCCGGGTGCTGGATATTCATTAAATAATACGGATTGTGATGATGCAAATGGTTCAATTAATCCAGGTGCAACAGAAATTTGTAACGGATTAGATGATGATTGTGTTGGCGGATTTGATGATGGCTTAACGTTTTTAGATTATTATGCAGATGTTGATGGCGACGGATATGGTCAAGGTGCAGCATTCGGATTTTGTGAAGCTCCGGGTGCACCATATGTATTATTAACGGGCGATTGCGATGATGCAGATGAAAATATTAATCCAGGTGCAACAGAAATTTGTAACGGATTAGATGATGATTGTGTTGGCGGATTTGATGATGGCTTAACGTTTTTAGATTATTATGCAGATGTTGATGGCGACGGTTATGGTCAGGGTGCAGCATTCGGATTTTGTGAAGCTCCGGGTGCACCATATGTATTATTAACGGGCGATTGTAATGATGCAGATCCTTCAATTAATCCAGGTGCAACAGAAATTTGTAACGGATTAGATGATGATTGTGTTGGCGGATTTGATGATGGCTTAACATTTTTAGATTATTATGCAGATGTTGATGGCGACGGTTATGGTCAGGGTGCAGCATTCGGATTTTGTGAAGCTCCGGGCGCACCATATGTATTATTAACGGGCGATTGTAACGATGCAGATGCTTCAATTAATCCAGGTGCAACAGAAATTTGTAACGGATTAGATGACGATTGTGTTGGCGGATTTGATGATGGCTTAACATTTTTAGATTATTATGCAGATATTGATGGCGACGGATATGGTCAAGGTGCAGCATTCGGATTTTGTGAAGTTCCGGGTGCACCATATGTATTAATAACCGGAGATTGTGATGATGCTGATGCTACTGTTTATCCGGGTGTAATTGATTTATGTAATGGCATTGATAACGACTGCGATGGTAATATCGATGACGATGCATTATTTACAACTTATTATTTAGATAATGATGGCGATAATTATGGTGATCAATTATTTGCCGGAACTACATTCTGTTATGTTCCAGCAGCACCTTATGTATTAGATAATACTGATTGTAATGATGCAGACGCTTCAATAAATCCTGGCGCATCAGAAATTTGTAATGCAATAGATGAAGATTGTGATGGTATTGCAGATGATGGATTAACATTCACAACTTATTATAAAGATAACGATGGTGATGGTTATGGAGATGGTACTTATGGCACTGCAACAACTTGCGATGGTGCACCTGCAACTTATGTAGCAGATAACACCGATTGTGAAGATTTTAATGATGCAATTAATCCGGCAGCAATTGAAGTATGTAATTTTATTGATGACAATTGCAGTGGTATTTCAGATGAAGGTTTACCAATATTAACTTTTTATCAGGATGCCGATGGTGATAATTTTGGAAATCCTTTAGCTACACTAGAAGCATGCGGACCATACGGTGCAATGTGGATTACCAATAACGAAGATTGTGATGATACAAATGATGCCGTTTACCCTGGTGCAACAGAAATTTGTGATGGTTTAGATAATAATTGTGATGGTAATGTAGATGATGGTATAGTTACTGCAACTATTTCGCCATCAGGTGTTGTGGTAACTTGTAAAGGTGTTCCGCAAACATTTACAGCAAATACAGGTATTGGTTACACTTATCAATGGTTTAAAAATGGAAACATTATTGTTGGTGCAACAAGTTCAACTTATTCATCAAATAAACCTGCAAACTATCAGGTACAGGTAAATACACCGGAAGGATGTTTCGCATTATCTGAACCAACCGGATTAGGTGTGTCACCAAATCCAAATGCAAATGTATCTGCACCTAACGGATTAAATATGTGCCTTGCTACAGTGAAATTAAAAGCAAGTTTCGGAGCAACATATACCTATCAGTGGTATTTAGATGGAACACCAATTTCAGGTGCTACTAATTTTACCTATTTCCCGGTTACTACAGGAAATTATTATTGTGAAATTACTAATGAATTTGACTGTTCAAGAACTACAGCTACAGTAACTGTAATTAATGTTTGTAGAGAAGGATTATCGACAGAACCGATAGCAGCCAATACAACATTAGCAGTATATCCAAACCCTGCAGATAATTTATTTAATGTAGAAATGGAATTGGATGAATTAAATACAGATGCAACTGTTACTGTGTTTAACATTTTAGGTGAAGTTGTTTACAATGCACAAGTAGCGTTGTTCAACGGAACTTTAAATACAACAGTTGATGCTTCATCGTTTACATCAGGTGCCTATATCGTATCTGTAAGTGTGAATGGAAAAATGTATACTACTAATTTAATGATTACAGAATAATCATTAAACAATAAACAAAAAACCGGTTGTTGAATAATCAGCAACCGGTTTTTTTTATGTGGTTTGTTTTACATTTCAATTAATCTGTTCAGTAAAAGTCCATACTGTGCTAAAGTGCTTTTTTGCATTTCAGCCAGCATAAATTTTTCATCCTCATCAAACAAACGATGTTTTTGTTTGTTTTTGATAATTACTTTTATGAGTCGGCTGTGGTAAGTATATTCAGGAATTAAAATATGCATTTTTTTAGAGCGCATAAATTTTAAATTCTTTTCAGCAAGAACTAGCGCAGTTTTATAATCTCGGTTCAGGTAATGATAGGCTGCAGTTAATTCGCGTAAGGCAAATTGAAATTGCAGCGATGATGTTTTTGTTGTAAGTTTATGCAGCGCATCAAGTTTGATAGCTGCTTCTTCAAATCGACTGGTATGAATAAGGAATTTTACGCATTGAATTAATGCCGACAAATAAAAATTCCCGTTGCTATCTCCAAAAAACTTCTCAAAATATTCTTTACAAATGGTTTCGGCTAAATCGTAACGACCCATTACCAGGCACATTTGGAAATATTCTGCAACATAAATGTACCAACGCAATGGTTCATTTACATTGATGCGGCCATACAAACTATGATAAATATTAAAAGCCTCTTCAAATTCACTGCTCATAAATAATATCTGAGCATAATGCCATTGTGCAGTTAATATTTCGGCTTCTGTAAAGGCTTCTTTGTAGCTGAGAAATAAATCATTTATTTTGCTGATATAAATTCGGCTCTGGGTAAAATCTTTGAGCAGATTATTTAAAAAAATACCACACAACTTGGCTTTGTATAAACACATTGCCGAATTAATAGCAGCTGCTTCACTAATAAGCCGTTCCAGTTTTGAAAATAATTCTTTGTGCCGCTGTGCTTCTGTAAAATCAGCTTTAGTTGTGCTGATATTAATTTCTTTTCTAAATATGGAAATTTTTATCCAAAGCTGGGTTTCGTCAAAAGTAGCTTTCGGGCAATCCTCTAAAATAGCATCACTAATACGCTGAACCTCTGTATCAACATTTTGAACTGCAGTATTAAATAATAACCATTCGAAATAAAATTTATAAAATTCGAATTTTTCGTTTTTGTCTTTTGATAAAAGAATTACTTTTTGTTCATGGTGTTTTAATATACGCAGCGACGCTTTCCATAAACCATTTTTCTGATCAAGATAATTTATCTGGTGATAAATATTGGTGCCGGCTATCGATTCAATTACCTTTTTAAATAAAATGGAATTGATTTTATCCAGATGTGAGGTAGTAATATTCAATCGTTTGCACACAGTAGAAGATGGAAATATCTTGCTGTGTAATTGCAACATCTGTTGCAAAACGTCCCGTTCACGATCCTGAAACGGCAAAGCCAAAACCTTGTCAGTTTCAGTTGGGCTCAGCGTTTTAATTAGCTGATAAATAATTGGCATACTTTAGATAGCTGTTGTGTGTTGTCGCACTCAAAGGTAAGGTTTTTATGTAAGGAATAACCAGTTTTAAGCATGGTTTGCCTATCTTTTTTGCTGTTTTACAAAAAGGGGTATATTTAAAATTGAGCCTTATAATGACGAAACACCTTGCCGCTTGTGAATTTCAAGCTAATTTATAGTTAAAAATCGATTAAGATTATGGAATAATTAGGATGCTTAAAGTTTTAACTTTTCACTCAATTTGCTGTGTACACATATAATGCCTTAAAAATTACGTGCTCAAGTAACTCCAAAAATTGATTCCTATCGCTCAAGGAGCCAAGATTTTTAGTAACTAACTATAAATACTCTTGCTTTTTCCTCAAATTTGCTATCCATTTTACTTATTAACCCAAATTTTATGAACCTAAAATTTACACTCAAAGCAGGTTTACGAACGCTTGTGGTGTTGATGCTATTTGTTAGCAGCAACGTACTTTTGGCCAAAGTGGTATTTATGAAAGTTATGCTGTGCTCAATATTAACGGCGCTGGTAATGCTTTCTATGATATGCAGGCCATAACCGGAAACCCCGATTTACAGGGCGCTAACCTCGGTACCTTTACAATAGGTGCCGGCAATTCACTGGTAATTGCCGGTGGCGAAAACAAAACGTTTAAATGTTCACCATGCGATATTACCAATGGTAATTTGTGGTATCGCGTTTGGTCGGGAAGCCCCTCAGGCTCTTTTTCAAGCATTGGCCTTGCTTTTAACAGCAACCTTGGAACAGGTTGCGGTGGCAACGACCAAAAATGGCAAACACTTTCCGAACCACCAATATTCTTACAGGCCTGCCTGCCGGAAGTTATACTTTGAAATTTATAGCACAGCCGACTACACTGGTTGCGGAACCGGAACAAATTACTCAAGTAATGGAGGTGCCAATTATCAGGCAACATTTACCGTTAATTGCCCTGTTATTACCGTAAGTGAAACACATATTGATGCAACGTGTATAGGCGGAAGTAATAAGGGTAGTATTGATTTATCAGTGAGTGGAAGAGCGCCGTTTACTGCACCGATAACACAAAATACTGCGCAGGATTTTAATACATTATTAAATACAGGTACAAACAATCCATGGGCTGATAATACTACTTTAGCAAATTGGTATTCAAACAGAATAACTTATTGCCAACACAGGAAGTTCAAATACTGGTTGGTGCCTTATAGCTTTGGTTCAACAGATTCAACGACCGATGTTTAGGATCATTAGGTGGTTCTGCGAACCCTTTATTATATGGTGTCAAATTACAAATAGAACAGGTGAAACTTCAAATTCAGTAAACGTAACATTTACTGGCGAACAATGGAGAACGGAGGCTCAACATCTGTTGCAACAACATTAGATTTTGATTATCAAAAAATGCATCAATCATTAGCTACCGGAACTTGGACAGATGTTAATACATTAGATTTACAAGTCCAATTGCTACTGCTACAGCGGCTGCATTGGATGGAAATTTAGCCGCCAACAGAATCAACTTTAATCAAATCGTTTTCAGTAACAATTCTACCAGGAGAAACAATTTGGTTACGATGGTAAGATATTGATAATACATCAAATGATCATGGATTTTGGTGTTGATGATTTAATCGTGACATTGAACAGCGGTTACAGTTAATTATTATGGATACTCATGGTCAAATGGAGCAACTTCTCAGGATATTTCCGCCTTAACAACAAATACATATTCAGTAACAGTTACTGATGCAAATGGTTGTACGGGTACTAATAATATTTTTGTTGAATTGACAGGTCAATCTGTTTATTATGCAGATTCAGATGGCGATGGTTATGGTGATAATGATGTAAGTGAAACTGCCTGTTCACCTTCAGTTGGATATGTTGCAGATAACACCGATTGCAATGATACAAACGGTGCAATTAATCCGGGTGAAATAGAAATTTGTAATGAGATAGATGATAATTGCGATGGAAATATCGATGAGGGTGTATTAAATACTTTTTATGCAGATATTGATGTTGATGGTTTTGGAAATTCAGCAATGTCTACCGAAGCGTGCACAGCACCTGTTAATTTTGTAATGGATAATACCGATTGTGATGATAACAATGACGCAATAAATCCTTTAGCTACAGAAATTTGTGATGGTATTGACAACAACTGCGATGGTAATATCGATGAAGCAGTTTTAAATACTTATTATGCTGATGTAGATTTAGATACCTATGGTGATATTTTAGCAACAACAATGGAGTGTTCTGCGCCAATTGGATATGTTGCAGATAATACTGATTGTGATGATGCCAACGACGCAATTAATCCCGGTGCGACAGAAATTTGTAATGCTATTGATGATAACTGCGATGGTAATAATGATGAAGGTTTAACATTCACATTATATTATGCAGATAATGATGGTGATACTTATGGTAATGCAATAATGACTGCTGAAACTTGCGACGGTGCACCAATTGGTTTTGTATCTGATGATACAGATTGTGATGATAGTGATGCAGCAATTAATCCTGCAGCAACAGAAATTTGTGATGGTATTGATAACGATTGCGATGGTAATATCGACGAAGGTGTATTAAACACTTATTATGCTGATGCTGATGGCGATACCTATGGTGATATTTTATCATCAACAACTGCATGTTCGGCTCCTATAGGTTATGTTGCTAATAGTAACGATTGTGATGATAGTGATGCAGCAATTAATCCTGCAGCTACCGAAATTTGTAACGGTGTTGATGATGATTGTGATGGTTCAACCGATGAAGGTTTAACTTTCACAACTTATTATGCTGATGCTGAAGGTGATGGATTTGGTGATCCTGCATCAAGTGTTACTGCATGTGCAACTCCTGTTGGATATGTAGCTAATAATATTGATTGTCAACCATTATTTATCACTTATGCTGATGCTGATGGTGACTATTTTGGTTATGGTGCTCCAATTCCATGTGGTCCGGTAATTAATAATTCAGATTGTGATGATACACAATTATTATATGCTGATTCCGATGGTGATGGTTTTGGTGCAGGCCCTGCAATTGAATGTGGTGTGCCAACAAATACCGATTGCGCTCCATTTAACAATGCCATTTATCCGGGTGCTATTGAAATTTGCAACGGTATAGATGAAGATTGTGATGGCAATGTAGATGATGGTGTATTAAATACTTATTATGCAGATGCAGATGGTGATACTTATGGTGATGCAACTTCAAGCACTGAAGCTTGTTCAACTCCGGTAGGTTATGTATCTGATGCAACAGATTGTAATGATGCAGATGATGCAATTAATCCTGCAGCAACTGAAATTTGCAACTTTGTTGATGATGATTGTGATGGTATAACTGATGATGGTATTACTTACTTAATTTATTATACTGATGCAGATAATGATAATTATGGTACTGGTTTAGGTGCAAATTATTGCGCTGACCCTGGTTTAGGATATTCAAATAATAATTCGGATTGTGATGATACAAATGGTTCCGTAAATCCAGGTGCCACAGAAGTATGTAACGGTGTTGATGATGATTGTAACGGAGATATTGATGAAGGTTTAACGTTCATTACATATTATGCCGATGCTGATGGTGATACACATGGTGATGCTGCTGTTTCTACAACAACTTGCGATGGCGCACCTATGGGTTATGTATTAAATAGTGATGATTGTGATGATAATAATGATGCTATTTATCCGGGCGTAATTGATTTATGTAATGGCATCGATAACGACTGCGATGGTAATATCGATGATGATGCATTATTTACAACTTATTATTTAGATAACGATGGTGATACTTATGGTGATCAATTAGATGCCGGAACTACATTCTGTTATGTTCCTGCCGCACCTTATGTATTAGATAATACAGATTGTAATGATGCAGATGCTTCTATTAATCCTGGTGCATCAGAAATTTGTAATGCAATAGATGAAAATTGTGATGGTATTTCCGATGACGGATTAACATTCACAACTTATTATGCTGATGCGGATGGTGATATTTATGGTAATGCTGCTATAACTACAACAACATGTGATGGTGCTCCGGTAGGTTACGTTATTGATGATACAGATTGTGATGATTCAGATGCATCAATAAATCCTGGTGCAACAGAAATATGTAATGCAATGGATGAAGATTGTGATGGTATTGTAGATGACGGATTAACATTCACAACTTATTATGCAGATGCAGATGGTGATACTTATGGTAATGCTGCTGTTACTACAACAACATGTGATGGTGCTCCGGTAGGTTATGTTATTGATGATACAGATTGTGATGATTCAGATGCATCAATAAATCCTGGTGCAACAGAAATTTGTAATGCGATGGATGAAGATTGTGATGGTATTGCCGATGACGGATTAACATTCACAACTTATTATGCAGATGCAGATGGTGATACACATGGTGATGTTGCTGTTTCTACAACAACTTGCGATGGTGCTCCAATGGGTTATGTATTAAATAGTGATGATTGTGATGATACAGATGATACTGTTTATCCGGGCGTAATTGATTTATGTAACGGAATCGATAACGACTGCGATGGAAATATCGATGATGATGCATTATTCACAACTTATTATTTAGATAATGATGGTGATACTTATGGTGACCAATTAGATGGTGGAACAACATTCTGTTATGTTCCAGCAGCACCTTATGTTTTAGATAATACAGATTGTAATGATGCAGATGCATCAATTAATCCTGGTGCAACAGAAATATGTAATGCAATGGATGAAGATTGTGATGGTATTGCAGATGACGGATTAACATTCACAACTTATTATGCAGATGCAGATGCTGATACTTATGGTAATGCTGCTGTTACAACAACAACATGTGATGGTGCTCCAATGGGTTATGTAATTGACGATACTGATTGTGATGATGCGGATGGTTCAATTAATCCGGGTGCATCAGAAATTTGTAACGCGATAGATGAAGATTGTGATGGTATTGCAGATGATGGATTAACATTCACAACTTATTATGCAGATGCGGATGGTGATACACATGGTGATGCTGCTGTTACAACAACAACATGCGATGGTGCTCCAATGGGTTATGTATTAAATAGTGATGATTGTGATGATACTGATGATACCGTTTATCCTGGTGTAATTGATTTATGCAATGGCATCGATAACGACTGCGATGGCAATATCGATGATGATGCATTATTCACAACTTATTATTTAGATAACGATGGTGATACTTATGGTGACCAATTAGATGCCGGAACAACATTCTGTTATGTTCCAGCAGCACCTTATGTATTAGATAATACAGATTGTAATGATGCAGACGCTTCTATTAATCCGGGTGCATCAGAAATTTGTAATGCGATAGATGAGGATTGTGATGGTATTGCAGATGACGGATTAACATTCACAACTTATTTTGCAGATACAGATGCTGATACTTATGGTGATGCATTTAATACAACAACAACTTGTGATGGTTTACCTTCAGGTTATGTAACAGATAATACTGATTGTGATGATACACAAAACACTGTTTATCCTGGTGCAGTTGAAATTTGTGATGGTTTAGATAATAACTGTGATGGTAACTTTGATGAAGGAACAGTAACTGCATCAATATCACCTGCAGGTTCAGTTCAAACTTGTAAAGGTGTTCCAACAACATTAACTGCAAATACCGGTTTAGGTTATACTTATCAGTGGTTTAAAAATGGTAATATCATTGTAGGTGCAACTGCATCAACTTATGGTGCAAATAAACCTGGTAATTATCAGGTTCAGGTAAATAGTCCTGAAGGATGTTTTGCATTATCTACACCAACTGTTGTTTCTGTATTGGCAAATCCAAATGCAAATGCATCAGCTCCAAACGGAACAAGTCTTTGTACTACTGTTAAATTAAAAGTAAGTTACGATGCAACTTACACTTGGCAGTGGAAAAAAGACGGAACACCAATTCCGGGTGCTAACAACTATTTATATTTCCCAACAACTGCCGGTTCATATACTTGCCTTGTTACAGCTGCAACAGGTTGTTCAAGAGAATCAAATGCAATAGTTGTAACAGCATGTAAAGAAGGTGAAACAGTTGAGCCAATTGCAGAGGAAACATTTGATATGTTCCCTAACCCAACTGAAAGTGAATTTGTAATTGAATTAAGTATAATTACAAATGCAACTTCTGCAGATGTGCAATTATTTAATATCATGGGTGAAATTGTTTACAATAACAATGTTTCCGTTAACAATGGAAATATCAGCGAAAGCATCACATTAAATGATGCCGTTCCTGCAGGTATGTATATTGTTAAAGTAACAGTTGATGGTAAAGAGTTTACCAAACAATTAATATTGCAGAAATAAATAATTATTTAACCGCTAAATCCCGGATTCCACTTTGGATTCCGGGATTTTTTTTGCTTAATTTTGATAAATATTTGAACCTGCTCATAAAGCAACCAAGTCATGCATATTCGTAAACTAATTGCCATCATGGGTTTTGCAACCCTGATTACAACAAACCTGTCAGCTCAGGTTAATATACTTTCACAAGGTTTCGAAGCCCTGCCTTTTCCTCCAACAGGGTGGTCGAATGTGCGCCTTACCGGTCCTTCATTCCCGGGCAACTGGGCAAGGTTTGGAAATGGCGTTTCTCCGGTTCAAACACCACATACAGGAGCATGGCAAATCCGTTTCAACTCAGCAAATTTCGGCGCAGGAACTTCCGGTGAATTGAGAACCAATGTGCAGGATTTTACAATCGCCGGAACCTATACAGTTAGTTTTTGGATGTACAGAGATAACTGGGTTGGCAACGATAAATTGGAAGTGTTTGTAAATACAGCTCAAACTTCTGTTGGTGGTACTTTATTAGGCACCATTAATCGCGATCGCGCTCAGTCTCCTGCTGAAGGAACTAATGGTTGGTATAAATATACGTTTACCATTCCTTCAACATTTAATACAGCAACAAATTATGTAATTTTTAAAGCAACTTCTGCTTTTGGAAAAGATATTTATCTTGATGATTTAAGTATCGACCGTTTAGCTGCAGCAACTCCCGGTTGTGTTACTTCATTTGTTCCGGCTTCAGGTTCAACAGGAATTTGCACCAATGAAACTTTAACATGGGATATCGTTCCACTCGCTTCAGGTTATAAAATTACTGCCGGAAATAATGCTCCCGATTATAATAATGTGGCAAATAATATTGATTTAGCTGTTGCATTAAATTATACTAATATTTTTAATCCCTCAACAACTTACGGTTGGAAAGTAACACCCTATAATGGTTATGGTGAAGCAACCGGTTGCCCTGTAAATACATTTACAACAGGAAGTGAAGTGTGTTATTGCACACCCGTTTATTTAGAAGGTTCATGTGGTTCAGAAGATTTTATTGATGATTTTTCAACTACCGGTGGTGTAACAAATATTACAAATAATAATACCGGTTGCACAACTAATCCTAATAATTACACCCATTTTGCAGCTCAAAATTTAACCATCGCTCAAGGCGCAATTTTTAATGTAAGTATGCAATCTGGTCCGGAATTCACTGAAGGTTTTGCCATATGGATTGATTATAATATTGATGGTGATTTTGATGATGCCGGTGAATATGTTTTTAATTCTGTTACTGCATCTATTGATGTAATAAATGGTTCAATAACTATTCCATATACTGCAACTGCTGGAAATACAAGAATGCGTATTCGTTGTGCATATAATTATGTGCCTACATCAGGTACAGCATGCGCAACTTTTAATAATGGTGAAACTGAAGATTACAATGTTACCATCACTGCTTGCACTCCGGTAACTTATTATGCCGATAGTGATGCAGATAATTTTGGTAATGCTGCAATTTCTACTCCATTTTGCACGCCACCGGTTTCCGGTTATGTTTTAAATAATACTGATTGTAATGATGCCAGTGCTACCATTTATCCCGGTGCTGTAGAAATATGTAATGGCATAGATGATGATTGTAATGGAACAAATGATAATGGATTAATATTTGTCACTTATTTTGCAGACACTGATGGTGATACTTATGGAAATAACTTAGTTACATCAAATACCTGCAGCGGCGCACCAATTGGTTATGTAAATAATAATACGGATTGTAATGATATAAATGCAACAATTAATCCAGGCGCAACAGAAATTTGTAATACAATGGACGATGATTGTGATGCGTCATCAGATGAAGGTTTAATATTCACCACTTACTATGCAGATGCTGATAGTGACACTTATGGAAATAATTTAATTACTTCAAATACATGTAGCGGCGCTCCAATAGGATATGTAATTAATAATACCGATTGTAATGATGCCAACGCAGCAATTAAACCCGGTGCAACAGAAATTTGTAATGCAATAGATGACGATTGTGATGCATCAACAGATGAAGGTGTTGTTGTTGCAGTAATTACACCATCCGGTCCAACTTCATTCTGTAGTCCGGGAACCGTTACATTACAAGCTACAACCGTTGCAGGATATACTTACCAATGGCTGCGCAATGGCGGAAATATTGGTGGTGCAACAGCTGCAAATTATACCACAAATAAATCAGGAAATTATCAGGTGAAAGTTTCCGTTGCCGGTGGATGTACATTAACATCTGCAACTACCGCAGTTAATGTTATAGCCGCACCAAAAGCAACTATAACTGCACCGGGTGGAACTGATTTGTGCGGATTACCAAGTTTATTATTAAAAACAGGTAATGGTGCAGGATATACTTTCCAATGGATTAAAAACGGAGCAAACATTGCAGGAGCTACTTCAAATACATATACCGTTACAACTATTGGAAATTATAAAGTGAAAGTAACCAATGCATCAGGATGCGCAAAAGTATCTGCAACAACTGCAGTTACTAAATCATGTAAAATGGAAGGTGGTGATGCAACGATCAGTTTAGGTATAAATCCGAACCCTGCTTCCGATTTAGTGCAGTTGTATATTCAAAATGAAACAATAGCAAATCAGCAATTACAAATTGAGATATTTAATCTGGCCGGACAAATAATTTCCGCATCTAATGTTACTATGGATGGTGCAGAATATATTTTATCATTAGATATTAATTCCTGGCCATCAGGTATGTATCTGGTTAAGGTAACAACCGAAGGATATACTACAACCCAACAATTGGTGATATCAAGATAAAACAGTGATACAACTATTTCACAAACCCTTCCATCTAATTTTGGAGGGGTTTGTTTATTAAAGCCCCCGCAAACGCTTAACTTTGCGTTGAGAAATAAATCTAATTAGAATTAAAATAACTGTTTAACATGTTTAGTATGAGACTTCCCATCAAAATCACACAACCATTTTTTGTGCTAATGCTCTGTCTGTCAATGAGTTATGTTAATGCTCAGGACACAATTATGGAGCAATCATTCGATTTTCCGGCATTATTTCCACCTGTAGGCTGGACAAACACTAAAGTAGCCGGTGTTGGCGCTCCGGGCAATTGGGCCAGGGTTACAACAGGTGGTTCACCAATACAGGAGCCGCATTCTGATCCTGCGGAGGCAAAGTTTAACTCCTATTTTTATCAGGTCGGAACTGCTGCCGACCTGGCATCATCTGTTGTTGATTTGTCGGTTCTTGGAACCTATACCGTAAATTTCTGGATGTATCGCGATGGCGGTAATGGTAACGATAAAATGGAAATTTATGTGAACACAACTCAAGCTTCTGCAGGTGGCACATTAATCGGAACAATTTACCGTAAAAAATCGTTAGCCCCAGTTGAAGCAACCGATGGCTGGTATAATTATACGTTTACAATTCCTGCGGCATTTAATACAGCAACAAACTATATTATTTTCAAAGGCGTTTCTGATTATGGATTTAATATCTTTTTGGATGATATTGCTGTAATTAAAAATGTTGTTTCTATACCAACATGCGGAACCGGATTATATCCCGTTACAGGTGCAACAGATATTTGTCCTAATTTAGTTTTAAGCTGGGACAATGCACCCTATGCTACCGGATATAAAATAACACTAGGTAATAATGCACCTAATTATAATAATGTTGCAAATAATTTAGATTTGGGTAATGTTTTAAGTTATTCGGTATTACTTGCAAACAGTACAACTTACAAATGGAAAATACGCCCGTACAATGAAAATGGTGTATCAACAGGATGTATTCAAAATTCATTTACAACTGCATCAGGTGTGTGTTATTGCACACCGGTATTTATTGAACCGAATTGTGTATCGCTCGATTATATTGATGATGTTTCTACATCAGGTGCAGTTACCAATATTTCTAATTTAAATACCAATTGCGCAGGTGGCTCCGGAAATTATTCTTATTATTCCGCATTAACCATTGATGCCAATCAGGGTTCATCTTTTACACTAACATTACAATCCGGTCCTGATTACGAGCAAGGATATGGTGTATGGGCCGACTGGAATCGCGATGGTGATTTTGATGATGCAGATGAATTTGTTTATCAGTCTGCTACTCCAACAACAGCTATTGTTAATGCAACAATAAATGTTCCGGTAACTGCTGCTTTGGGTGTAACACGTTTCCGAATTCGTGCATTTTATAATGAAGCACCTTTAGCATCGCAAGCATGTGCAACATGGAACGAAGGTGAAACAGAAGATTATAATATTAATGTAACTACTTGCACATTCACAACATATTATCAGGATGCCGATAACGATGGTTTTGGAACAACAGCATCAACTACTACAAGTTGCACAGGTGTGCCACCGGGATATTCTGCATTTAGTACCGATTGTAATGATGCAGTAAATACAATTTATCCGGGTGCAATTGAATTATGTAATTTAATTGACGACAATTGTAATGGTACAAATGATGATAATGCAGCAGTAGCAATAATAACTCCTGCCGGCGCAACATCTGTATGTAAAGGATCAAGTCTTATATTAAATGCCAATACCGGAATCGGATATACATATCAGTGGATTCGCAATGGAGCAAATCTTGCAGGCGCAACTTCAGCAACATACAATGTAACTAAATCGGGAAATTATTCTGTAAAAGTTACAGTGCCTGGCGGATGTAATGCAACTTCAACCGCAATTGGCTGCACGGTAAATGCAAATCCAACAGCAAATATCTCAACACCTGAAGGAACTAACTTATGTGGTTTACCTGATTTAGATCTGGTAGCAAACGGTGGTGCCGGTTTTACATACATCTGGTATAAAAACGGAGCAATAATTGCCGGCGCAACAAATCAAACTTATGTTGTTACAACAATTGGCGATTATCGTGTAAAAGTATTTAATGCTGCAGGTTGTAGTAAAACATCGCCAATTAAAACAGTAACTACATCTTGTAAAACAGGCGATTTGAATGAAAACATGTTTTCAATTCAACCAAATCCAAGCACTGATGCTACCCTGATTCAAATCAGAATAAATAATGATGCTTGTAATTTAGTTGTAACTGATGTTGTTGGGAAAGTGCTATTTACTGAAAAATATGCAGTGGAAAATAATCTGTTGGATGTAACCTTACAAACAGCTAACTATCCTTCCGGATTATACTTTGTTACTTTAATTACCGAAACGGGTTCTGAATCAAAACAGTTAGTGGTGATTCAATAATCATAAACAAAAAAAATCCACCTGAATTTTATTATTTAAAATTTTCAGGTGGATTTTTTATTTGGAATAACCCCTTGCCTTTTTAATCTTAATTAATTACCCCCAAGTCCAGGAGTATTGCAATTGTTGCTTGTAGTAATTGTGCAAGATGATTCATCGTATGTTTGCGGATCAACCATAGCACCACTGTCAGCCTGTAATTTTCCAACCACTGTAAATTGCTGCGGAATTTGACCATGAAAAACTTCATTTAAATTAATTGTATATGATCCACTCCATACACCAGATCCATATTGATAAGGAATACCAACGCCAATCGGATTATTGTTTATAGTTACATATACTCTTTGTTGGTTCGAAGAATTTGCGGTGAAATTGATACGAACTGTAGGATTACTTACTGCACCAAATCCACCCAGGCAAACAAAATCGGGCTCTGCATAAAATTCGGTTATTTCACCGGTTTGCGGTGTAGGTTGAGGGCCGCAATCAGAATAAATACAGGAAAAGGCCAATAGCACTGTTAAAAATGCACCGGTAATACTTAATGTTTTTTTGTTCAGGTTTTTCATAAGGTTTAAAATTTAGTTTAAATAATGATGTAAAATAAATCTTATTCAATCTAAACTTAAATAGCCAAAACTGGTGATTATTGATTGCTGCTATATGGCTTACATAAATAAAAAACCCTCAATAAAATTACTATTGAGGGTTTCGAATTATTTAACAATCAGAATTAATAATCATCAATTTCATCCTGCAATTCATTTTCAATAATTTCGAAATTATATTTTGCAGCAAACGCCTCCTGTGCTGTTTGAAAATTTCCATCTAAAACAGCTTCCTTGGCCGATATGTCCGCAAGTATTTCATTCATCCTCTGAATTTGTGGATCGCCTATTGCATCGCCAAAAATAATACCAAGCATTTCTTTATACTCATTTTGAAAAATGGTGAGATAAAATTGAAATAATTCGGAAGCGGCATTTTTCAAATCGCTGTTACCTTCATAGGGTAAAACATCCTTCATCTTGCTGATAGCATTTTTGGTATTTTCTATCATGGCATCATAATAAGGTTGTATGCCGGCTGCAGTTATAGTGTCAGTTGCCATTACATCATTAAATGTAACAATTGATTCGCCAATGGTGTTTTGTAAATTAACAATGTAATCATTGTATGCTATTGCTTTGTCATCCGATTGAGCTTGTGCGCTTATAGCACTTACCAACATCAACCCCAAAATAATTTTCTTCATATTTATTGCTTACTTTAATTAATAAAAAAAACGACATCAATAACGTTTTCCGATATCAAAGTCGTTTTAAAAATAGTTTAAATTTATTTAAGCTTCGAAACTTGTGCCGCAGCCGCAGGTTTTTGTAGCGTTTGGATTGTTAAATGAAAATCCTCTGTTATTTAATCCGTCAACAAAGTCAATTTCCATTCCGGCTAAATACATGCCATGGCTTTTTTCCATTATAATATTAATGTCGCCAAGCTGATATAAATTATCATTTTCCTTTTGTAAATCAAATCCCAAAACATACGACATGCCGCTGCATCCGCCACCTTTAACGCCAACACGTAGGCCATATTCGGCAGGAATATTTTTTTCTGTTATAATGTGCTTAATCTCTTTGATTGCACTTTCTGTTAAACTGATTGGTGATTCTATTAATACTTCCATAGTTATTGTGCTTTTGTATCTGCAAAAATAATAAACGATAATCCATTAAATAAAGTTTCACAACCATACTTTGCCGTAACCTTGTCACAAATGATAAAAAAACTGCTCATTGTGACTTCGCCGTTTACCGGCCAAATCCTACTTTTGATTAATTTATCACTACAATAGTAACTACACTGTTACTATCAAAATATATAGTTATTTTTTCGAAAGCGGCTGTAAGTGCTATTAAATCTATCTTCTGTGATTTGAATAGCTTCTATATTGTGACATACTAATATATTGATTATCAAGGGATAATTTTTAATTATTAAATAAAAATTTTCATCTTACCACCCTTATCTCCCAACAGTCAAACACAATTTAACAATTTTGTTTTACACCTAAACCACACATTATGAGAAAAAGGTTTTTACTCTTATCCCTTGTGGCAGCTGCGTTTGGATTAACATCCGTAAATGCTCAGTTGTACAATTACACGACAGACCTCTCGGGGGTGCCTGCTTCAGTGGCATCAAACACTTCAGCTTCAAATTTGGGACGCGTAAACGGGGCACTTGCTGCTACCGGATGTCCGGATGGATTTAACTCCAACAAGTTTTCTGAAGCTACAACCTATGCCAGCACACGTCCGGCTATGGAATTTTCAATTACACCAAACTCAGGATACCAATTGGATGTAACATCACTTTCTGTTGATGCGCGTCACAATAATAAAGGCCCTGTACTTTGGCGATTAGCTTACTCAACCGATGGTGGCGCTACCTGGGTTGATAATGGTACTGACGGCAGCGTAGGTTCAGTTGCTTGTGGTTCTTCAACTGCAATAAGTTGGGACATGACCGATTTTTCAACCTATTCTACTTTAATGGTGCGTATTTATGCATATGCATCTGCAAGTAACCTGAATGGTGTTGCCACAGCAAAAAATGTTGTTTTAGGCGGTTCAGTTTCTTTTGCCGATGTTGATGGCGACGGTTATACTTCTGATGTTGATTGTCAGGATAATAATGCAGCAATTAATCCCGGTGCAGCAGAAATTTGTAACGGTATAGATGAAAATTGCGATGGCAATATCGATGAAGGCGTTCAAACTACTTATTATGCTGATGCAGATGGCGACACTTATGGTGATGCCGGTTCAACAACAATGGCGTGCTCAATGCCTGAAGGATATGTTGAAGATGCTACAGATTGTAACGATGTTGATGCAGCAATTAACCCTGCAGCAACTGAAGTTTGTAATGGTGTTGACGATAATTGCGATGGTAATATAGATGAAGGTTTAACGTTTACTACTTATTATGCTGATGCTGACGGTGATACCTACGGAGATGCTGGTTCAAGCACTTCTACTTGCGATGGCGCACCTGAAGGTTATGTTTCAGACGCAACAGATTGTAACGATGCCGATGCAGCAGTAAATCCGGGAGCAACAGAAGTTTGTAACGGTATAGATGATAATTGCGATGGAAATATAGATGAAGGTTTAACTTTTACAACTTATTATGCTGATGCTGACGGTGATACCTACGGCGATGCAGGTTCAAGTACGACAACTTGCGATGGTGCACCTGAAGGATATGTTTCAGACGCAACAGATTGTAATGATGCTGATGCAGCTGTAAATCCGGGAGCAACCGAAGTTTGTAATGGTATAGATGACAATTGCGATGGTAACATCGACGAAGGTGTTCAAAATACTTATTATGCTGATGCTGATGGCGATTCTTATGGTGATGCAGGTTCAACAACAATGGCCTGTTCAGCACCGGAAGGATATGTTTCAGACGCAACAGATTGTAATGATGCTGATGCAGCTGTAAATCCGGGAGCAACAGAAGTTTGTAACGGTATAGATGATAATTGTGATGGTAATATCGACGAAGGTGTTCAAAATACTTATTATGCCGATGCGGATGGCGACACTTATGGTGATGCAGGTTCAACAACAATGGCATGTTCAGCACCTGAAGGATATGTTTCAGATGCAACAGATTGTAATGATGCTGATGCAGCTGTAAATCCAGGAGCAACAGAAGTTTGTAATGGTATAGATGATAATTGCGATGGTAACATCGACGAAGGAGTTCAAAATACTTATTATGCTGATGCCGATGGCGATGGTTATGGTGATGCCGCTTCAACTACAATGGCATGCGAAGCACCGGAAGGTTATACAGCAGACGCAACAGATTGTAATGATGCTGATGCAGCTGTAAATCCAGGAGCAACAGAAGTTTGTAATGGTATAGATGATAATTGTGATGGTAACATCGACGAAGGAGTTCAGTCAACTTTTTATGCTGATGCCGATGGCGATGGTTACGGTGATGCCGGTTCAACTACAATG
This sequence comes from Bacteroidota bacterium, assembly GCA_016706255.1. Lineage (NCBI taxonomy): Bacteria > Pseudomonadati > Bacteroidota > Bacteroidota bacterium. Next base: position 133,421 of record JADJJZ010000003.1, read on the forward strand.
GCATGCGAAGCACCTGAAGGATATGTTTCAGATGCTACAGATTGTAATGATGGTGATGCATCCGTAAATCCTGCCGGAACAGAAGTATGTAACGGTATCGATGATAATTGTGATGGCAACATCGACGAAGGAGTTCAGTCAACTTTTTATGCTGATGCCGATGGCGATGGTTACGGTGATGCCGGTTCAACTACAATGGCATGCGAAGCACCGGAAGGTTATACAGCAGATGCTGCAGATTGTAACGATGGTGATGCATCTGTAAATCCAGGCGCATCAGAAGTTTGTAATGGTGTAGATGATAACTGTGATGGTAATATCGACGAAGGTGTATTAATTACATTCTATGCTGATGCCGATGGCGACACTCATGGTGATGCAGCTTCAACTACAGATGCATGTTCAGCTCCATCAGGTTATGTATCAAGCAACGACGATTGTAATGATGCATCAGCAACTGTATATCCAGGTGCCGTTGAAATTTGCGGTAATGGTATAGATGAAGATTGTGATGGTGGTATCGATGTGATTTCAACTATTGCTGCAGACGGTCCTACAACATTCTGTTTAGGCAGCAGTGTAAACTTAAACAGCACAACTATTGGAACAGGCTATAGCTACCAATGGATGAAAAACGGTACAAACATAGCAGGTGCAACATCTTCAAGCTTAAATGTTACATTACAGGGTAACTATAAATGTAAAATCACTAAAGGTGAATGTGTAAGCACTTCAAGTGTTATAACCATTTCTGTAAATCTTAACCCTAATGCTACAATTGCAACATTAGACGGAACTGATCTTTGTGGTAAAACTTATGTAAGATTAAGAGCTAATTCAGGCACAGGTTTAACATACCAGTGGTATCTTGATGGTGAAATAATTGAAGGTGCAACTACAAATGTTTACTATGCTTCAATTCCGGGAGATTTTTATGTGGTGGTAACCAATGCAAATGGTTGTAGCAAAGAGTCTGCTCACGTTGCAGTTATTTCAAGTTGTCGTTTAGCTGAAGCTGGTGGAGTGGCCTTTAATTTGATGCCAAACCCTTCAAACGGTAATTTTGAATTGAATGTAGATATGGGTAACGATTTTAATGGTTCAGCAATGATTAGTGTAATGAATATTGCCGGCCAGCAGGTTGCTCAGTTAAGTGGTGTTGTAGTGAACGGAAAAATGCATACTACTATCCAAATACCTCAGGTTGCAGGTATTTATATGGTGGTTGCTGAAATCAACGGCGTTCAAATCACTGAACAAATAATGATTACAGAGTAATTAGCTTATTTTGTATATATCTGAAAGGGCTGCCTGCATGGGCGGCCCTTTTTTATTTAGGCAGCTCAGTTTAATAAATTGGATATATATAATTTTTTATCTGTTTACCCGTTCTTATGCGGATACTGCACAATGGGGTAAGTTTTTCAATTATAAAAGATTTTTTTGCTCCGGGTATTGTATTTATTATTCTTAATTTTATTTTTGCAACCCTCCCAAAAAGTGAACAATGGATTTAGTACTGCAAATTGTAGGTTATATTATCCCTGCCCTGGTGGTTTTTTTAACTACCTATGTGGTTATCAGGGCCTTTCTTGACCGTGAACAGCGCATGCGTGAAATGGAATTCAGGCAGGCCAATTTGCGTGAATCGCTGCCTATTCGTTTGCAGGCATATGAACGCCTTACACTTTTTTTGGAGCGAATAGCCTTAAATAATTTATTACCTCGCGTAAGAAAGCAGGAAATGACTGTTGCCGAGTTCAGAACAGCCCTTATTAATAATATCCGCATGGAGTATGAGCATAATTTGAGCCAGCAGGTGTATGTTACCGCCGAAACATGGGGCATGATAAGAGCAGCCAAAGAAGAAACAATCAGTGTAATTAACCGCAATGCCATGTCGCTTATGCCCGAATTGCCGGGTATTGAGCTCCATAAAAAAATAATTGGTGAATTGGCAGAAAGTGAAGATGATGCCATCACGCTGAAAGTGCTGGTTCAATTAAAAAAAGAAGTGATGTTACTTTACGGTAAATAAACTTTAAATCCTGTTTATCCCTTTCAATAATTTTATTTTTTTTAATGTGTCCGCCAAAGCCGATACATATTTTTACAACCACTGTGTTACAACTGCTATCTACATACCCGAAATTGCCCACAAGGCATAATAAGTCATTGCTCCATATTGGTTATGTAGTTTTTTTCTTTTTATTGTCATCCTGCAGTTATTATTACGCTGAATCGAGCCATCAAACTACACAGGTTAGAGTAACTGACATTCCTGCTGACTCATCAACAAGTGCAATTATTGCACCTTACAAATCAGCGCTTGATGGTGAAATGAATGCGATAGTTGCCGAATTGGCAGTCGATATGAAAAAGGGTAAACCCGAATCAACCCTTGGTAATTTTATTTGTGATGTAATTGTTAAGCAGGGCGAAAAAGTTACGGGCAAAAAAATTGACTTTGGTGTATATAATTATGGTGGAATTCGGCAGGATAATTTAAGTGCGGGCCCGGTTACAAAAGGTAAAATTTTTGAGTTATTACCATTTGAAAATTTTGGAGCTATAGTAACATTAGACGGACCGTCCACATTATTATTAATTCAAAAAATAATTAATGAGGAAGGATGGCCCATTTCTTCAGGTTTGCGAATTGTTGTAAAAAATAATTTACCTGAAACTATTTTAATAAATAATGAGCCATTTGATCAAACCAAAACTTATGTTGTGGTTATGAATGATTATATGGCTGGTGGCGGAGATAATTCTGCATTTTTAGTCGGGCAAAAAGTCGAAATTTTAGGTACAACAATTCGTGATATGATGTTACAATATCTTGCGGATGAAACTGCTGCCGGAAGAAAAATTTATTCAAAAATGGATGGGAGGATAACCTATGCAGAATAGAAGAACATTCATAAAAAAAATTGCATTAGGCAGTGCTATGGCAGGGCTGGGTTCTTTGAGCCTTGAGTCGTTTGCAGCAGTAGGCGCTGATAAGCTTGTTATTTTACATTCAAACGATGTGCATAGCAGAGTGGATCCTTTTCCTGATAATGATAAAAAATTTCCCGGCATGGGAGGTATGGCAAATAAAGCAGCCATCATAAAAAAAATAAGAGCAGAAGAAGACAATGTATTATTACTCGATGCAGGAGATATATTTCAAGGCACACCATATTTTAATTTTTATCATGGTGAATTGGAAATGAAGTTAATGAGTGAAATGCAATATGATGCCGGCACAATGGGCAACCATGATTTTGATGCAGGTGTTGATGGATTTGAAAAACAATTGGTACATGCTAATTTCCCAATCCTGGTTGCTAATTATGATTTTACCGGCACTGTTTTAGAAAATAAAATTCAACAATACAAAGTTTTTCAGAAAAAAAATATTAAAGTAGGTGTATTTGGTTTGGGTATTGAATTAAAGGGTTTGGTGCCTGAAAAGTTATATGATAAAATAATATATCTTGACCCGGTTGCGAAAGCAAAGGAAATGGTTAGTATATTACGCGATCAGGAAAAATGTGAATATATTATATGTTTATCACATTTAGGTTATCAATATAAGGATGACAAAATTTCAGATGTGATGCTGGCACAGCAAACGGAGGGTATCGATTTGATTTTGGGAGGCCATACCCATACCTTTTTAGACGCCCCTGTAATTTACAAAAATCTTGCCGATAAAGAAGTGTTGATTAATCAGGTAGGATGGGCTGGGGTGTGGCTTGGAAGGGTTGATATTTTTTTTGAGAAAAAAAGAACAAAAAAATGGCATTCTGGTAAACCTGTCAAGGTTTCGAAAAAAACAAGGGGATAAAAATTTTTTTTAGAAATATTTTTTTCACACCTTCGTTATCCCGCTGTGAATAAATAATTAAAAAATTCTAAATTCTGAGATGAGTAGCAAAGATTTTCAAACTGTGTGGGCCAATTGTCTTAAGATAATAAAAGACAACGTGAATCTTCAGAGTTTCAAAACCTGGTTTGAGCCGATTGAACCGGTTAAATTGGAGGATGAAGTTTTAACGATTCAGGTACCCAGTCAATTTTTTTATGAATGGTTAGAAGAACATTATGTAACTTTATTAAGAAAAACAATTAAACGTGAATTAGGAAACAACGCCCGGTTAGAGTACAGGATAGTAGTAGAGAATAGCTCTGGTAATAACTCACCTTTCACTATCGATTATCCGAATTACAATACCGGTAACAACAAGAACCCTGAAGTAGCGGCTCCATTAGTTATGGGAACAAGCATCAAAAATCCGTTTGTAATACCCGGTTTGAAAAAAGTAAATATCGAATCAGGGTTGAACGCCAATTACAACTTCGATAATTTTATAGAGGGTGACTGTAATCGTTTATGCAGAAGTGCTGGTTATGCTGTTGCGCAAAAACCGGGAGGCACTGCATTTAATCCTTTAGTAATTTACGGTGCAACCGGGTTAGGAAAAAGCCACCTTGCACAGTCAATTGGTAATGAGGTTAAACAGAACTTTCCAAACAAAACGGTATTATACACGAATGCTGAACGATTTACGAACCAGTTTATCGAATCATTAAAAAATAATTCAGTTAACGATTTTGTTCACTTTTACCAATTAATAGATGTATTAATAATAGATGATATTCACTTTTTTGCCAATAAAGCAAAAACACAGGATATTTTCTTCCATATTTTCAATCATTTACATCAGGAAAGCAAACAAATTATCTTAACCAGCGATCGTCCTCCGCGCGACTTAGAAGGTGTTGAAGAAAGATTGTTGAGTCGTTTTAAATGGGGATTGAGTGCAGATTTACAAGCACCTGATTTTGAAACCCGCGTAGCCATTCTCGAAAAGAAAATGTATGCCGATGGTATCGAGTTACCAAAAGATGTGGTTGAGTTTGTAGCATATAATATTACAAACAACGTTCGCGAACTGGAAGGTGCATTAGTTTCATTGCTGGCTCAAGCTTCATTGAATAAAAAACAAATCGACCTTGACCTCGCTAAAAAAATCGTGAAAAATTTCGTGAAAAATATGTCTCGCGAAGTTTCTATCGACTTCATCCAAAAGGCAGTTTGCGATTATTTTGAAGTTCCGGTTGACAAGCTTAAAGAGAAAACGCGTAAACGCCAGGTTGTTCAGGCGCGTCAGTTGAGCATGTATTTGTCTAAAAACTTTACAAAACATTCACTTAAAGCCATTGGTAAACACTTTGGTGGCCGTGACCACTCTACGGTTATTCATAGCTGTCAGGCCATTCAAAACCTGATGGATACCGATACTAAGTTTAAAGAGAGTGTTGACGACTTACAAAAAAAGATACAAATGAGCATTTCATAATGCCCGAAAACGATAAATTGAAGTGCCTCCCCTTCCGGGAGGCATTTTATTTTACACTATTGCTCAAATTTTTAGGATAAAAAAAACCGTTTTATTACCTTTGCCGTCCTTTCGATAGAATGCCAGGTCAAAAAGGCAGGAATATTGAGTTGTTCTTTAGGTTTTGAGGATTCAAAATTAACTTTAACTAATTACCCGGTGAGATGGGTGAGTGGCTGATCCGCCGCGGCGGATGCTAAACAGCCGGTTATTAATATTAATAATATTAATAAACATAAAAATTAAGTATCTGATGAAAATCAGAGTTGACATTACGGTGAGGTGGGTGAGTGGCTGAAACCAGCAGTTTGCTAAACTGCCGTACTGGAAACGGTACCGAGAGTTCGAATCTCTCCCTCACCGCCATCATATTGAAAGATAACCGTTCGGGGCGTAGTTCAGCCCGGTTAGAATGTCCCGCTTAAGGCGGGAAGGCCGGAAGGTCGAAAAGATATTGTTCGGGGCGTAGTTCAGCCCGGTTAGAATGTCCCGCTAAGGCGGGAAGGCCGGAAGGTCGAAAAAGATATTGTTCGGGGCGTAGTTCAGCCCGGTTAGAATGTCCCGCTTAAGGCGGGAAGGCCGGAAGGTCGAAAAGATATTGTTCGGGGCGTAGTTCAGCCCGGTTAGAATGTCCCGCTTAAGGCGGGAAGGCCGGAAGGTCGAAAAGATATTGTTCGGGGCGTAGTTCAGCCCGGTTAGAATGTCCCGCTTAAGGCGGGAAGGCCGGAAGGTCGAAAAGATATTGTTCGGGGCGTAGTTCAGCCCGGTTAGAATGTCCCGCTTAAGGCGGGAAGGCCGGAAGGTCGAAAAGATATTGTTCGGGGCGTAGTTCAGCCCGTTAGAATGCGGAGTGAAAGATTGGGGCGATTGCCCGGTTAACTGCTTTGGGAGCAGGAGGCCGCTGGTTCGAATCCAGCCGCCCCGACAGAAACCATCAACGAAGTTGATGGTTTTTTTATGTACACTATTTCCTGAAAAACACGCTTCGTCCTTACAACAGCACGGCCGCTGGTTCGAATCCAGCCGCCCCGACAGAAACCATCAACTTCGTTGATGGTTTTTTTATGTACACTATTTCCTGAAAAACACGTTTCGTCCTTACAACAGGACGGCCGCTGGTTCCCTGCCTGCTAGCGCAGTCAGGCAGGGAATCCAGCCGCCCCGACAAAAACCATCAACTTTGTTGATGGTTTTTTTATGTACATAAAAAAGCCCCCGGTTTCCCGGGAGCTTGGATATATATAGAACGAATAAATAGTAAATGTTATCTCTAAAAAATACCTTTCTCTTCTTCAGGTATATCTTTTTTGAAGATTTTTTTTATTGAATCAACGTGTTCGCTGCCGTTTTTTGAGAAAACGTATTTTGTTGCCTGCGCTAAGCCGTAACCGATTAGTGTTTGGAATAATAACTTTTTACGGCGTTTTAAAATCATGCGACCGGCAATGGCAGGAACTAATGGCATTGCTAACTTCGCCAGCGATAACCCATTATTAAATGCGGAGTTATTTTCAACTTGTTGAAATTTATCCGTAATGGTATTTTTTATTTTAGTAAACTTTTGAATTGTGGAAAATATCGGACTTAAGTCAGTTGCTATTTCTTTGTATTGTGATTTGATGTCATATTCCAATACTACAGCACGATTCCGCAGTTGCTGGCGTTCAGCATTCAGCTCGTTCCAGTCATTCAATCTAAGTTTATTTGCCTTTTCCATCGTCGTCGTCGTCGTTTGTGAAATCTTTTATAAAGAGATTAGTTAAGCCGATTTTAACACCTTTCGAAAATATAAATTTGACCACGATCAGCACTAATAGATAAAATCCAGCTACAGCAATAAATCCAAGCGTATAACTATCTAACAAAATACTGAGTGCAAAACCTCCGGCCAAACTCAAGAACAATACAAAAAATAATCCTGCAATTAATAATATACTATTCGAGATGAAATTGGATAAGGTGAATGCAACCTTTTCGGTCACATTCAGCCTTATTATCTGTAATCGCACATTGACATATTCTTTTATATCATCAGTAAAATCGCGTAATTCGTTTTTATTGAGTGTTTCCACAATATTATAATTGTTTTACAGCTTGTTTGCCATTATCGTGCATTTTGTTCGACTCACTTTGTGTTTTGTCGATGAAGTCAAGCACTTTTTGTTTGCCATCTTCTTTCATATCACCCAGTGATTGCAAAATTTGATCTTTAAGCGAAATACCTTTGCCTTTAAATTCGCTTGCTTTTGATTTTAATTCATCAAATTCATTGATGATTTTTTCTTTAATATCATCACTCACGGAATTCAGCGCTTTGCCAATTTTTTTTCGAAGTTTGTCATTTTTTTCAGATGCAAACCAATATCCCAGGGCAGCTCCGGCACCTAATCCGGCTAATACTGCAAACATTGTTGTTTTGTTACTCATATGCTAAAATTTAATGGTTAAAAATTAAAGTTGCTTAAATATTTAAATCAGCGTTGTGCCAATTCCAAAATTTAAAATTCAAATATCAAGCCACAACATTTTATCATTTGTTAATTGTTGAAACATGTTGATTAAACAAAATCAATTGTCTCATCAAATTGCTTAAATGTTGGAGAATAAAGGTAGCTGTGTAATCAGATTGGAACGTTATATCATTTTATACAAATGTTACAGAATTATCAGATTTCTGCGGTTTCATAATATTATTATGTAATGTTGTAATAATTGAACTAAGAACCTTTATTTAAAAGAATTAAAAATCAATTTTATTATGCGTAAAATTTTATTACTTGCAGTTATTTTTATAGTGGCAAACGCCTGTGTATCAGCACAATATGTTACGTTTGGACGTGCGTTCAGTTTTGGTCACGCATATATAACCGACAAAAATTCACAACAACAGTTTTTATTTAGCCTCACCGGTGGTTTGTCTATAACGTATGCAGATAATGAACATTATGGATATGCTGCAGATATAGTTTATTCTACTGAGGGTGGTAAGTCAAAATATAATATTGGCGGGGCTGATTTTAATTCAAAAACGAAATTATCGTATCTCCGCTTACCATTGAAATACATTATTTTTTTAGGTGAATATGGCGACCCTATTCGACCTAAGATTATGTTCGGTCCATCTTTCGCTTTCCTAGTGCTGGCTGATACGGACAAGGAAAATACGATCGACAATTTTAATCGGTTCGATATGGGTTTGCATATTGGTTTTGGTGCAAATAAAATAATATGCGACCGCATTTGGTTGAATACAGATATTACCTATACACAAGGAATAATTGATATTACAAAAAACACTAATTTGAATAATGAGATTAATTTAAATGGTAATATCAGATTAAATATTAGTTTACTACTTGGTACTAATCGAAAATGAGTGGTTGATTTCCGCAAATTGGGAAAAAAATACACAAAAAAAATAAAATGTTGTGTATTCCATTCCTTAAAAAACCTTTATTTATAACCAATTTCGATTAAGGCACGTTAATCGTATAATTATTTTCAAACCTATTGTTTCACATTTTAAATCTAAGATTATGTTACGTTACGCTGTTATATTTTTTGTTATTGCTCTGGTTGCAGCAGTATTTGGTTTTGGGGGAATTGCCGCAGGTGCAGTTTCTATTGCACGTATTTTATTTTTCATATTTATTGTATTATTTCTGTTGAGTTTAATAGGAGGCTATACTATTTTCAGAAAAAAATCCTAACCATCTCAAAATTTCGTATTTAATTTATTTGAGGTAGTTATCACTATAAATATAAATATGTTACTATGGGCACTTACTAATTGTTTATTAAACTAAACAAAGGGTATTTGCCCATTTTTTTGTTTCAAGGTCTTTACCAAACGCTTTTATAAGGGTTTTAAGTAATGTTAAGGTTTACATTTTCTTAAAATCAGCCCTTTTAAAATTTCAAACTCCTTTACTATATTTGCATTTATAACTATACAGGCATATGATTTTTTTAGCTTAAGCTTTCACTTTTCCGAAGTCGGTTAGCTTTATTTTCCCGGAATTTTTGCTGTCTCCAGTCAGGTGGAAACGCAGACAGTATGTACTCAATTATTTTATTTACTTAAATCACGATTATGTCGGGAATACGTACATTTTTTACATTATTAAAAAAAGCCCTGAAAGGGGAAAACATAGATGCCACACAGGGAAAAGTTGATACAGTAATATTTTTGTTGGCAGTTCCTATGATTGCAGAAATGTTAATGGAAAGCATTTTTGCTTTGGTGGATATCATTTTTGTCAGCCGGATTAGTGTTGAAGCAGTTGCAGTGGTTGGATTAACCGAAAGCACATTAACGATTATTTATTCGCTGGGTTTTGGATTGAGCATGGGCGCAACAGCATTAGTTGCCAGACGTGTTGGGGAAAAAGATTCGGTAGGTGCCGCTGAAGCCGGTATGCAGGCGATTTATCTTGGATTAGGATTAGCTTCAATCATTTCAATAATAGGCATTTTTTATTCAACGGATATTCTTGAATTAATGGGTGCCAGCGCGGGAATGATTGAAACAGGTTCAGGATATATTAAATGGATGTTATGCGGAAATTTTGCGATTTTATTGTTGTTTTTAATAAATGGGATATTTCGCGGTGCAGGTGATGCCGGAATTGCCATGCGCAGTTTAATGTTGGCGAATGCTATTAATATTATACTTGATCCATTATTAATTTTCGGTATTGGATTTTTTCCTGAATTAGGGGTTAAGGGTGCAGCTGTTTCAACTACAATTGGTCGTTCTATTGGCGTTTTATATCAATTGTATTATTTGGTAAACGGCAAATCTTTAATTGTATTAAAAGGAAAAATCTGGAATATAAAAACAAAAATTATTGGACAACTAATTTCGCTTGCTGCCGGAACTGCGGGACAATTTATAATTGCATCAGCCAGTTGGATTTTTTTAATGCGTATTATGTCTGAGTTTGGGGAACATGTTTTAGCAGGATATACAACTGCAATCAGAATTGTTGTATTTACCATTTTACCGGCCTGGGGTATTTCGAATGCTGCTGCAACATTGGTTGGACAAAATCTGGGTGCAAAGCAACCGGACCGTGCTGAGCAATCTGTTTGGCGGACAGGTTTTTTTAATATGTTGTTTATGGGTTTTGTGATGATTTTATTTTTTACAATTCCTGAACAGTTGATCCATTTAATTACACGGGATGAAGCTGTTGTTAAAGAAGGCGTTTTATGTTTACGCATATTGTGTTTGGGTTACATTGCATATGGTTATGAAATGGTTTTGGCAAACGCAATAAACGGAGCCGGTGATACAACAACTCCTACGATTGTAAACTTCTTCGGATTTTGGATATTACAAATTCCTTTAGCTTATTTTTTATCCACTGTTTTAGATTTAAAATCAACGGGCGTATATATGGCAGTTCCAATTTCAGAGGCATGTATGGCAATTGCTTTTGTAATAATTTTTAAGCGTGGAAAATGGAAAACTCAGGTAGTTTAAATCGAAAATATTAAGATTTTTAATTTTTTAGAACCTGACAAATTTACAGAGGGTGGATTTATTCATTTTTACTCATAAATCACACATGTATTGTTGAGCCAGATTTAATTTAAACGTGTAAGCGCGGATAAAAAATTTTGAACCTGTCAGGTTTAAACCTGCGAGGTTTAAACCTAACAGGTTTTAGAGACTCTGTCAAAATTGCAGGCGGGGGAAAACTCAACTTTTACCGGAAATTTGTGTTCAATTGCAATATAAATTTGAATAACACGTCAGCATAAATATCCTGCCCGAAAACTGCAATAATTACTTTATAACTCAACTACAAAAATTTTAATATGCCAACTGCATTAATTACCGGTGCCTCATCAGGTATCGGTCTCGAATTTGCTAAAATACATGCCGCGAAAGGTGGTGATTTGATTCTTGTTGCCCGAAGTGGCGATAAGCTGGAGCAATTAAAAACAGATTTAATTAATTCCCATCCTATTAAAGTGCATATTGTTGTAAAAGATCTGGGTGCTCCAAATGCTGCTCAGGAAGTTTATGATGAAGTGAAAAAACTAAATCTTCAGGTTGATTACCTAATTAATAATGCCGGCTTTGGCGATTTTGGTTTGTTTCTTAATACAAGCTGGGATAAAGAACAACAAATGATGCAGTTAAACATGATTGCATTGTCGCAACTTACTAAGTTGTTTGTGAAGGATATGGCTGCGCGCAAATCAGGGAAAATATTAAATATTGCCAGCACCGCTTCGTTTCAGCCAGGACCAACAATGGCGATTTATTATGCGACCAAGGCTTTTGTTTACTACTTTTCGTCAGCACTTTATAATGAATTGAAGCCTTATGGAATCAGTGTAACGTCGTTTCATCCCGGACCTACCAAAACAGGATTTCAGGATGCGGCCGATATGCATAGTTCGCGGTTATTGAAATTGGTGCCTGTTCCGGAAGCACTGCCTGTGGCAAAAAAAGGGTATGCTGCCATGATGAAAGGTAAAAGAACTGCTACGCCTGGTTTGATAAATAACATTTTCCAAATTTCGTCGAAACTAACGCCATGGGGAATTATTATTCCGGTTACCCGCTATTTGCAGGGCAGTGAACAGGTGAAATAAGCAGGTCAGTATACGAATAATTAAATGCGCCGGAGTGCAGATAATTAACTCTTAGCCGGGATTGAGCGGCTTGGGTTTGCAGTGGCTGGCGAGTTGCTTATTAATGTAATAACCACAACAAAACGCTGTTGACTGCTCTAAATAGCGAAAGCCCGTGGTGGATGTCATAGCCGGAAAAATTGTGCTGCTCCAAAAAATCACAATAACTGTAACCCTTTGGCATTCAATACCGAAGTTTTAGCTGTTTTAGCTACTGTTCTACTTTATTAATAGAATATTGGGCTTACTTTGTGCCAATTCTTTACTTTTTGCTACAATTCCTCGGCTTCAATCCTTAACTTTGCACCGCTTTTAAAGCTGATTTTAACAATATGAACCCGGTTCAGGACAATATACACCCTATTTTTCACCGTCTTCTGCAGCGAAGCGACAAGGAAACTATGCTGAAACAGCGCTCGAAAGTGATATGGCTTACGGGTTTAAGCGGTTCAGGTAAAAGCACTATTGCTGAAGCGGTTGAGAAAATTTTGCATGAAAAAGGTTACCTCACCATGCTGCTTGATGGTGACAATATCCGGACAGGAATCAACAACAACCTCACTTTCAGCGATGCCGACCGTATTGAAAACATCCGTCGAATTGCAGAAGTAAGCAAATTGTTCCTTAATTGCGGCATCATCACGCTGAATAGTTTTGTGAGCCCAACCAACGAAATTCGCGCCATGGCAAAAAATATTATTGGCGAGGCTGATTTTGTTGAAGTTTATGTGAACGCACCGCTTGAAGTTTGTGAAGCCAGAGACGTGAAAGGCCTGTATGCAAAGGCAAGAGCCGGTTTAATACCTGATTTTACCGGAATTACTTCACCATTTGAAGCACCTGAACATCCTGCTTTGGAAATTAGAACCGATCAGATGGAAATTACGGAGAGCGTGCAACGTTTAATCGATTTTATCATACCTATCATACAACATTCATAAATATTTGTCATGAGTTATAGTTTAACACATTTAAGAGAACTTGAAGCTGAGAGTATCTACGTGATGCGTGAAGTAGCTGCGCAGTTCCAAAAACCTGCACTGCTTTTTTCAGGTGGAAAAGACTCTATCGTTATGGTTTATCTCGCAAGAAAAGCCTTTTGGCCTGCGAAATTCCCTTTTCCTTTAGTTCATATTGACACCGGACATAATTTTGAAGAAACCATGGTTTACCGCGACTGGCTGGTAAAAGAAATGGGTGCTAATTTAATTGTGGGTAGTGTTGAGGAATCTATTTCGAAAGGAACTGCTGTTGAAGAAAAAGGTTTAAATGCGAGTCGTAATGCATTGCAAACTGTTACCTTACTTGAAACACTCGAAAAAGAAAAATTCGATGCTGCTATGGGTGGTGCACGACGCGATGAAGAAAAAGCACGCGCTAAAGAACGTTTCTTTTCACACCGCGATGAGTTTGGTCAATGGGATCCTAAAAATCAGCGTCCTGAATTATGGAATTTATTCAACGGTAAAAAACATATCGGCGAACATTTCCGTGTATTCCCAATTTCGAACTGGACTGAGATGGATGTTTGGCAATATATTTATCAGGAAAATATTCCACTTCCAAAATTATATTTCTCACATCAGCGTGAAGTAATTGTGCGCGATGGTGCATTAATTTCTACTCACCCTGAATGGGTTAAAGTTCGTCCAAATGAAACACCTACAACAATGACGGTACGTTTCAGAACATGTGGCGATTTACCTATTACCGGTGCTGTTGAAAGTGATGCTGATACTGTAGAAAAAATTATTTACGAAGTTGCAACAACACGTGTTACAGAACGTGGTAGCCGCGCAGATGATAAACGCAGTGAAACATCGATGGAAGACAGAAAAAAAGCAGGTTATTTCTAAATACAATTTTGAAATTATCAGCTTAAATAAACAATTTATTAAATCACTTATCCAATTATAAATGGAACATTTAGTTCAAGACGGAAAATTTGACCACCATGGTTATTTAAACATGGAATTGTTGCGCTTTACCACTGCAGGTAGTGTGGATGATGGTAAATCAACTTTAATTGGTCGTTTATTATACGATTCAAAATCTATTTTTCAAGATCAGCTTGAGGCTATCGAAAAATCGAGTAAATCGCGTGGTGAAGATTATGTGAATCTTGCATTATTAACCGATGGTTTACGCAGCGAACGCGAACAAGGTATTACTATTGATGTGGCTTACCGCTATTTCAGTACGCCTAAACGTAAATTCATTATTGCTGATACGCCCGGCCATATTCAATATACCCGTAACATGGTTACCGGTGCTTCTACTGCAAACCTTGCAATCATACTAGTAGATGCTCGTCACGGTGTTGTTGAACAAACTTATCGTCACTCATTCATTGCTTCATTATTACAAATTCCGCATATCGTTATTTGTATTAATAAAATGGACCTTGTTGATTACAGCAAAGAAAAATATGATGAAGTTGTTGAACAGTTCCGTCATTTCGCATCTAAGTTAGATGTGCAGGATGTTCGTTTTATTCCAATCAGTGCATTGCTTGGCGATAACGTTGTTGATCGCAGCACAAAAATGCCTTGGTATGAAGGACCAACATTAATGTATACACTTGAAACTGTACACATTGGTTCTGACCATAACTTAATTGATACACGTTTCCCTGTTCAGCATGTAATTCGCCCGATGAGCAATGAATATCACGACTACCGCGGTTATGCTGGTCGCGTTGCAGGTGGTGTTTTAAAACCGGGTGATGAGGTAATGCATTTACCAAGTGGTATTACTACCAAAATTGCTGCCATTAAAACAATTGATGGCGATTTAGCTGAGGCCTACCCTCCGCAATCGGTTACCATTACTTTGGAAGATGATGTGGACATTAGCCGTGGCGATATGATTGTGCGTGAAAACAATGTTCCGAAAATCGGCCAGGATATTGATATTATGGTTTGTTGGATGGATGATAAAAACCCATTGCGTTTGAATGGTAAATACAGCATTCGCCATACTACCCGTGATGCCCGTTGCGTAATTAAAGAAATACTTTATAAAGTAGATGTTAATACATTACATCGTATACAAGACGTGGATTCGTTAACTTTAAATGAAATTGGCCGCGTTAAAATAAGAACTACGGTTCCGCTGTTTTACGATGAATACCGCCGTAACCGTAACACAGGATCACTCATCATTATTGATGAAGGATCAAACACCACTGTAGGTGCAGCAATGATAATTGAATAACATTTTGACCAAATCAATATGTAACCCGGTAGTGAGGAGCTGCCGGGTTTTTTTGTGTCCAAAATTTCATAATTCTGTCATATTGTAAGGTTGAAGTTGCAAAATGGTAATGATCGTTTTATGTTTGAATAGCGACTAAAAACTCTGAATTAAATAATCTTGTTTAACAGAGTAAATTATTCTGTTGTAAAAAGGTTTATGGAAAATACGAATACGCATTTTACTATTGCAGCAAAAGATGATTTAATTGCGGATATAGATATTTGGGATGCTCCGGTTCCTGGTTTGTATGAACCGGCACATTCACATGCATATTATGAAATTTTGGTTTTTAATACCGGTGGTGGTACACATCGGATTGGAAATAATATTTATGATGTTGCCGACTTTGATATACATTTTGTACCGGCAAATACTATTCACGAATTAAAACGGGTGGAGCATACCGATGGCTATGAAATAATTTTTTCTGAAATGTTTTTGGATAAAATTCAAGCGTTTGACCCGAAAACGAATTATTTTCAATTTGCAAATACCGAACAGGTGATTCACCTTAACGCAGCTGATTTTGAGCTGTTTCGCGGATATTTTAATAAGCTAACTGCTTATAAATTACAATCATCCTTGTTCAACTCAGTTGTAGCTTTATTTGTATTACAATTAATACAGTATACAACAAATTCGAAATTAGCTGTAACTGAAATTGATTTGGAACGCAATATTCGTTTGTTAATTAATGAGTATTATAAAAACAAACCACCACTTGAGTTTTATGCCGATAAATTAAATATGAGTGTGAATACGCTACAAAGAAAATCGAAACTCTTGTTTGGCAAAAGCATTACTGAAATACAAAAAGAAAAAATTTTACAAAGTATTAAATATTTGTTAGCCAATACAGGCACGCCTATAAAAGAAATTGTATTCGAATATAACTTTTATGATGAATCGCATTTTAATCGTTATTTCAAAAAACAAACCAGTATTACTCCCTCACAATTTAAATCTACAATATTGAGCTAAGTTTACAATCTATTGCCATCTATTTCCTATTTTGAATAAATAAATGATTGCACTTTTGTTCAAAATTAGATGACATGAAAAAAATACTTTTACTTTTATTAATGAATTATGGCGTCAGTGCTTTTGCAATTCATTTTACAGAGCATATTTTATTTACTGCAAAACTTGGAGGCGCAGAAATGGTTCCACCTGTTGTTGGACAAGCTTCAGGAGTTAGTGCGTTTACATTAAATCCAACCAGGGACAGTATTGCAGTGAATGCATGTTTTAATCAATTGAGTAGTGCCATTACCCAGGTAGCCATATATCGCGGTGAAGCCGGAACAAATGGTGAAATGGTGCTTGATTTGAGTGCATACGTTGGAAATAATGTATTAAATACATTTTTAACTCCTGATTTTTTATCAGATAATTTAGCTTACTTTTTTGATGAGTCTTTGTATATACAAGTTGCTACCGATTTGCATCCGGACGGCGAATTACGCGGACAAATTTTATTGGAAGCCGATCAACATTATGTAACAGATTTATCGAGCGAAAATATAGTGCCGGAATTATTTACAACTGCCTATGGATTAGGCTCATTTTGGTTGTCATCGACAAATAAACAATTTAATTTCACCATTATTTGTCAGGAGTTAACCGGATTAATTACCAGTGCAACTATTCATAGCGGTGCTTCGGGAGTAAATGGAGATGTGATTTTGGATTTATCGGCATTTATTAATGGCAATGTAATAAAAGGGGAAATTACACCTTCAGCCGAATTATTAAATGAATTAAAAACCGCTGATGTTTATTTGAGTATTCAAACTGCCGATAATCCTTCAGGAGAATTGCGCGCTCAACTCACCAGACAAATCGGATTGAGTTTTGATGCTTTTGCAGATGGGATTCAAATGGTGCCTGATGTCATTACTACGGGACTGGGCATTTGTGTTATAAGGCTAAACTCGGGATTAGATTCGCTTTTTTATGACGTGGTGGTGGATGCTATTAACTCAAATATTGATTATGCGCATTTGCATATAGGTGATTATGGACTAACCTATGGTGCTTTGCAGGTGGACTTTTCTCCATCGATAAGCGGTCACCGAATTCACGGATTTAAAACCGGTGCAGGACTTTCTGTGGCAACTATTAATAAATTGCTGGTTAGTAATTTAACCCTGATTGTGCACACTGTAGATTATCCCGGAGGAGAAATTCGCGGACAGGTTGTTCGTTTTGCCCGCAAAGGATATACATTTAATTTAGAAGGTGAACAGGTTGTGCCACCTGTAATAACAAGCGCTTATGGCTCAGGTATATTGTCGGTAGACAGAGATGAGCAAAATGCACATTTGATGTTAGCAGGTGGAAATTTAGATCAAATGGCAACACAAGTATTTATTAATTATGAGGTTGCGGGACAAAATGGTCCAATGATTTTTGATTTAAGTGCTGCAATGCAAATAAATGCAACAGATGTAACTGTTGATACATATTGGGATAATGATTTTACCCCGGCGTTTGATGAAAATATTTCAGGAAGTTTAAATAACGACAGCGTTTATATTGATGTGCGTAACGAATCATTTACCGTGGGGAAATTCGTGGTCAAATTCAAGCCGGATTTCGTTTATATACGCCAACTACTGCAATTCAGCAATTTGGTGGTTCAAATAACACATTTGTTGTGGCTCCAAATCCGGTGATTGACCAAGTTTCAATCCAATGTCCGGCTCAAATGGAACAAGCAATGGAACTTAAGATTACCAATATTGCAGGTGCAATGGTGTTCAGTCAAATAATTCCTGCAAATCAATCGGGACAATACTTTGTATTGGATGCGTACAATTTTATTTCTGGAATTTATATAATAAAAATATCTGATAGCAATACCTTATATACTGCTAAGTTTATAAAACAATAAGCCAAGTGGGAGGGTTATTCTGATGATAAATATTGAGATTAGTTGTATTATATAAATTTAGCCCGGCACTATTACCGGGTTTTTTTTTGCCAGGATTTCTCAGATTTTTGTCATTTTCTAAAAAATTAGTTGTATAACTAAAAAGTTAGTTATATGTTTGTGGCATGAAGGAACTTACCAAAGCCGAAGAGCAGGTAATGCAAATATTATGGGCATTAAAAAAAGCTTTTGTTAAAGATGTACTGGAACAATTACCGGAACCTAAGCCGGCTTATACCACAGTTTCTACAATCATTCGTATTCTGGAGCAAAAAGAATTTGTTGGATATAAAGCTTATGGTAAAACGCATGAGTATTTCCCATTAGTGTCAAAAGATGCTTATAAAAAATTTATAACTAAAGGTTTGTTGAGAGATTACTTTAGTGGTAGTCTGAAAAATCTGGTTTCCCATTTTGCTGAAAAGGAGAAAATTGATATTCAGGAGTTGGACGAGATTATGAAAATAATTGCTCAAACTAAAAAGAAAAAATAACCATATGCTGTACCTGATAAAACTAAATTTGTTGCTTGCTGCGGGATATTTATTTTACCGTATCATTTTCCAAAGTGGAACTACATTAAATGCCAGAAGGTATTTTCTTTTGTTTGTGGTATTATTTGCTGCAACAATTCCATGTATTCAAAATTGGAATATTAATGCTGTTCAGTCGGATATTCCTGTTTTACAAAGTATACAGGTTGGAGCAGATAACCTACAAAATTCTGTTGTTCAACAAACAAACTCAACAAAACCGATTGCGCTGATTTACCTGATAATTGCAGGCGTAATGTTTGTGATTTCCATATTAAAAATTGCCAAACTTGTGCGTTTATTGCGTATATCAGGAAAAGAAAAAACCGGAAATTATTATTTGATTTGTAATGAACAAATACCTGCACCGGCTTCTTTTTTTAACTACATATTTATGCCGGCTAATCTGGATGTAAAATCAAATGCACTTATTTTAATTCACGAAAAAATTCACGCTGCGCAGTGGCATTCAATTGATGTATTAATAACCGAGGTTGTTAAATGTGTTTGCTGGTTTAACCCGTTTGTTTATTTACTACAACGCGATTTACGATTTGTGCACGAATGTATAGCCGACCACGAAGCGGGTAAAGCGCACCAAACTATTTATCAGGAGCTTTTGCTGCGATTCCATTTATCTACTTCAATAAATATTTTAACAAATCATTTTAATCAAACATCTAATTTAAAAAGGAGGATCACAATGTTTAATTCATCATTTTCAACAAAAAAGAGTTTTTTAAAACTGGCATTGGTGTTGCCATTTTTTATTGTAGCCGGTATTTTACAAACCGGAGCACAAAATCAAATTGTTTCATCTGTAGTTGTTACGGAGTCGGAAGTGCAACCGGAGTTTCCGGGTGGTATGGATGCTTTAATTAAATATTTAAGTGAAAATATTAAATATCCGGAAGCAGCAAAATCGGATAATATACAGGGAACTACTTATATAGAATTTACAGTAAGTAAAAGCGGCAAGATTAAAAATGTAACGGTAAAAAAAGGCAGTAATGATTTACTGGATGCAGAAGCAGTGCGCGTGGTAAAATCGATGCCAGACTGGACACCGGGTACTAAAGAAGGTAAAAAAGCTGAATTTGTGCAAGTATTACCAATTCGTTTTGCATTAAACTAAATAAGTATATAAAAAAGAAAAACCCCGGCAAGAAACCGGGGTTTTATTTTGCTTGATTAATCCTTAAAGAATTTCCCTATATAAATGGTATTATCCTGTTTGATATTTATCAGATAATTTCCAGAAGGCAAATTTCCTACATTTATTTGTAAAGTGGAACCATTTTGAATAATATTTTTTCCACCAATATTTACATCTTGTCCTAAAACATTTAAAATGCTGATTTGAGCACTTTCAGAACCGGTGTAATTGATTGTAATATAATCGGTTGCGGGATTTGGGTAAACATTAATTTGATTTAAAACAATATTATTTACCCCATTACTTAATTCAAAACTCATACAGGTTGAATCGCTGCCAACATCGTTTGTAGCGGTTAAACATACCTGATATAAATCGAAGGATGCATAAACGTGTGTTGGGTTTTGAATTCCGGAAACCGAACCATCACCAAATTCCCATAACCAATCGGTTGGTGCATTTGTTGAATTATCAATAAAGTTTACTGATAATGTATTTGTTGTATTTATTTCAAATAACGCTTCAGGTGCAGCGGCGCCATTTGCAATTACAATATCTTCACAACCTTCATCAACACCTCCGGGATTTGAAACGGTTAAACAAACTGTATATGTTCCGTTTTCAGCAAATGTATGTGATGGATTTTCCAATGGACTAAAATCGCCATCACCAAAATCCCAGAACCATGAATTTGGTGAATTTGTACTTAAGTCGGTGAAATTAACTGTTGGGTCACCACTATAATCAAATAATGCAGTCGGCGCTAAATAACCATCAATAATTACAACTTTACAATTTGTTCCTGAACCTGTTGGGTTGGTTGCAGTTAAACAAACATCGTAACTTCCGTTAGCCGGAAAAACGTGTACCGGATTTTGTAATGTAGATGTTCCACCATCATCAAAGTCCCAACTCCACGATGTTGGTGCATTTGTACTCAAATCGGTAAACGTTACAGTCGGATCACCGGTATATGAAAAATCAACAACAGGAACTACATATGAATCGATTGTTACGTCCTGACAAGTTGTATTGGAACCGATGGCATTTGTTGATGTTAAACAAACATTATACACGCCATTTGCAATGTAATTATGAACAGGATTTTGTAATGTAGATGTAAACCCATCATCAAAATTCCAGCTCCATGAAGTTGGTCCGCCGGTACTTAAATCGGTAAATGTTACAGTTGGATCTCCTGAGTAAACAAAATATGCAGTAGGTGCTAAATAGCTATCAATAATTATATTTTCGCAATGTGTATCTGAACCTGCAATATTGGAAACTGTTAAACAAACATTATATGTTCCGTTTGCTAAATAATTATGTACCGGATCAGTTTCTGTTGATGTAAATCCATCACCAAAATTCCATAAATAAGTATCAGGACTTCCGGTACTTAAATCAATAAACGCAACTTCCGGATCGCCGATAGAAGTAAAATCCGCAACCGGTTCATTTACTGCAACAATTGTTTCACAAACTGTTGCTTCGCCATATACATTATATCCGGTTAAACACACTTCATATTCTCCCGCTGCATAAGTATGTGATGGATTCATTAATGTTGATGTTCCACCATCTCCAAATTCCCAATAATAACTTTCTGCATCAACCGATAAATTAGTAAATGCAACAGAATAAGAAGCGCCTATCGGTGTAATTACATAAGTAAAATCAACTGTAGGATTATATGGCTCGAATCGTGCTGCTGTCCACGGTGCATATATAATATTACTGGTAATAATATCATCGGCAGGTGTATCTAAAGCGGTACCGGGTTCACTGTCTTCCTGCCAAATTACATGTATAATTCCATCAACAACTCTTGGGTAAGCGCTTGGATATGCATTTTCTTTATCGAGTGGCGTAGTATAAGTTAAATTTACCGGATCACTCCATGTTGTTCCATCATCAGTTGAATACATTCCAAAAATATCATAACGTGTTTGATTGCCCGGAGTGGTTTGATATTCAACCGGCGACATATACATTAAAAATACTTCATCTGTTACAGGGTCCCATGCTGCTGTTGGAAATGAAGTAACACCTTCTGAACCATAAGCAGAAAAATCTGTACCAATTCCGCCATAAGGATTATTCATACCATCAGCATTATTCCAATCAATAAATGCATCTAACATAATTGCTGATGCCATACCTGTAGTCCAATACCAAATACCATCTGTTTTAGGAACATAATAATATCCTGCAGCAGTTGTTGGATCATAAATGCGCATTCTTCCACTGAACACATGAATGCTTCCATCGTCTTCAATTAACATTTCCAATTTACCATCACTTGAGGCAATAGTATCTTTATCACCATCACCATCAAAATCGGAAGTTTCTCCGGCTTCACCATTAAAATTATCTATCGGAAAATTTAATAATACTTGAGTTGTCCATGTTCCTGCAGCACCTTTTGAAGCGGAATGCATTAAAATCATATCACAAAAATTCGCGCCGTATAATACATACACATCATCACCTTTAGCAACTACCTGATAACATGCTGCTGCAATAAAATCGATGCCATAGGCTTCTTCTGCAAATGGCAAAGCATATTCAGCAATTGCCCAGGTTTCACCACCATCATCGGAGCGATTAAACATGAGTGATTCCTGTGTCGTTTTTTTGGCTGCGATTACATAAATATCATCAGTACCTGCAGGGCAAAAAGAAACCGGATAATAACCGTCAATATCTTGTGAACCTGCAGTTTGTGTCCAGTCGGTAGCACCAACAGCACTGTTTTTATGAACCATTACAGTAGATGTTTCATCTGTTACAATTACTTCGTGGTCCATTACGCGCAATAAATCGCCGTCGTACGATTTTTTGTCTTCGGCGCGACTACTTGGGAATGCGCCCCAGGTGCTGCCATTAAAATAATTGGTGAACATTCCGCGGTCGTTGTATGCTGCTGCAAATCCATCGGAACCTAACCATCCGGCAGTTACTTTACCATCGGTATAAGCTACAACGCGATTGTGATTACCGCTGTAAGTTTGAAAATCGTAAGTTGTTGTACCGATAACTGTCGGTTGGGCGCGTGTGAGGAGGGGGATTGAAAGAACAAAAACAATAGTTAAAAGTTTTTTCATATCCATATGTTTAGTGTGTAAATTACATTGCCTTATAATATTACATCTAATTCTAATGGATAAGGGTAGTTAACCCAAAAAGTTTATTTTTTACTCAGGTCACAAATTTCGCATTCAAAAAAAAAGCGGGCAATTTGCCCGCTTTTAAAATATTGTTAATTTATTAATCAGAGTTTCACAAATTTCCCGATAAAATGGGTTCCTTCATTTATCAGTGAAATAGTATAAGCACCTGCTGCTAATTGTTGTGTATTTATTGTAATTGTTCCATTTGTATACGTAACAATTGAAGCGGTATTTATTTCCTGACCTAAAGCATTAACCAGCGTTAAAGTAGAAATATCAGCAGTTGCCATATTTCCGGTTATGATCGTATAATCTGCTGCCGGGTTTGGATATAATGTGAGGTATTGCACACCTTGGTCTAAAATACCGGTAGTTAAATCTACAACCTGACAATAGGTATTAAATCCGAAGTCGTTAGTGGTTGTTAAACACACATTATAAATATCTTCCACTGCATACGTATGCACAGGATTTTGTAAACCTGAAATTGCGCCGTCACCAAAATCCCAATACCAATCGGCCGGGGCGTTGGTAGATAAATCGGTAAATATTGCTGTAAGGCCGATAAGTTCAAAAGAGAAATCCGTAGAAGGTGCTGAGCCGTTTGCAGCAACAGTTACATCCTGGCAATAGGTATCAGAACCACCTGCACCCGTAACTGATAAACATACATTATAAACGCCATTTAAAGCATAGGTATGAATCGGATTTGTTTCGGTGCTAACACCACCATCGTCAAAACTCCATAACCAAGTTGCCGGGTCGTTCGTAGATAAATCGGTAAATGAAACTACCGGGTCACCACTGAACGAGAAGTTGGCCACCGGAGCCGGGTATGATGAAATAATAATGTTTTTGCATTCAGAATCCTCACCTGCAGCGTTTCCTGATACTAAACAAACAGTGTAAGTTCCGTTTTCAGCATATAAATGAACCGGGTTTTGAAGGGTAGATGTACCACCGTCTCCAAACGTCCAGTTCCAATATGTAGGAATATTTGTACTTAAATCGGTAAAGCTTACTGACGGTTCACCGCTGTATGTAAAGTCAGTAACAGGCGTAACCGGGTATCCTACAATATTAATTGTATTACAATCGGTGCTGGAGCCTATTGCATTTGTTGCTGTTAAGCAAACAAAATAAGAGCCGTTGGTTGCATAAGTATGAACAGGGTTTTCGAGGGTAGATGTAAATCCGTCACCGAAATTCCAGTTCCAAGAGGTTGGTGTATTTAATGAGTTGTCGTTGAAGCTCACAACCGGGTCGCCGGTATAGGTAAAGTCTGCTACCGGAGCCAGATAGGAATCAATAACAACGTTATGGCAAGCAGTGCTGAAACCAATTACATTGGTAGCAGTTAAGCAGGCATTGAATGTGCCGTTTGTAGCATAAGTGTGAACAGGGTTTTGTAAAGTTGAAGTTCCGCCATCACCAAAATTCCAGGCCCATGAAGTAGGAACGCCTGTAGTGAGGTCAGTAAAGGTGGTTGTAGGATCGCCGGTGAATGAAAAAGCGGCTACCGGAGGAACACCTTCAACAATATTTACATTGTAATCTTCAGTTTCACCAAAATTATATTCTAAACAAGGGTCAATTCCAAATGTTAGATATACCTCACGAACACGCATTTTGGTAGTTCCGGGAACAGCATCAATTGGCACGGTAAAGTTGATAATACCTGTAGTTCCACCGGCTAAACCGGTTTTCTCACCGAGTTTTTCTGTTGCACCAAAAACGCCATCCTGATTATAGTCGATCCATGCGGCAAATCCGTTATCAGTAACATATGTTCCTACTCCCACAGTTAATGAGTTAGTGGTTCCGGTTGTCAGGTTCGTTGACAGTGCATCATAATAATAGTAGTAAGGACTAGGTAAGGCGCCAGTTACATTGTTTATAGCACCTAAAAGTACTTTACTGATAAAATCGCCTTCAGTTGTTCCGGTTACGTAAGTTGGTATACATGTACAAACATCGGGGTCGTTCATGCCAACAAAGGCTGGTAATGAATTTGAGTTATCGCCACTCAATGTGCAGGTAACGGTACATCTGAAATATGTTGGATCCGATTGGGAGGTATTTAAGGTTGGAGCTGTAGCGCCGGGTATCGTTGTCCATGTAACACCATTTGGTGATGATGACCATGAATAGGTTATTCCAAATTCTGCGATTGGTTCAATAGCAACTGTAAATGGGTCAAAAGCACAAACTGAAAGTTCAGAAGCAATTGCAGAGCCAATTATTGGTAAATCAGCACAATCGGTAGCAGGTGAAGTTAAAAACGTTACTTGCGGACGATAATCTGGCCCGCCCGGTTCGGCATCATAATATTCACCACCTGTATAACCACATGGGTCAAGTTCTATATCACTTTGGCGCGTATGTGAGCCGTTAAATCCAAGTGGACCGGTCCAGGTAACACGCGCATTTTTAGTATATGTGCCTAAATCATCGCCTCCGCATATCTCAACTATCACGTTTGAGCTGCCATCCCATAAAAAAGGAACATCCAACACAAATGTATTAATACCTGCAGTTGGTGTATAGTCTACCGGACCCCACACTGTTGTAGCACCGGGTTCCCAGGTTGTTATACCTAACGAACCTACGGGAGAGGCCAATAATTTAATAGTATACTGTTCGGTTACATCTACCGAAGGTGGCAGTGTAACAACATTCCAGCGAATTTCATTGATAAAGCCGGCTGTCATACCCGCAGCCGTTAATTCTGATGCACGATACAAGAATTGCGCGCGCATGGTTTTATAGTAATCCCCAAAAGGTGAGGGGTAAACCATGGAACCGTTGGTACCGTTGTCGGCGCCTATTGTATATTGTGCTGATAATGAGGTAGTTAATGAGGTAATTAGCAGTATTATTACGCTAAAACGTAAAAATAATCTCATGTGTGTGAGTTGATTTTAGTAAAATGAAACAATGAATGAGTGCCAAAAGTAATAATTTTTTAATTGAATGTTAAAAACTTGTGGATTTTTGACAGAATCCATACTGGAATTGGCTTCCAAATAGTTGAATCAAACAAAAAAAGGTCGATTTACGGTGTCACATTTGGTGAAATATTGTAATTTTTCAGACCGCATTTCCCGCTTTTTTGGGGGGTAGATGGCAGGAATAGGTATAATCACGTTCCCGTTTATTGTTTAACAAACGAGATTACCTGTTGGGTTGAGTTATTGGATAGCGCGATAAAATAAACACCGGCCTGCAGGGTTTGGGTAAAAACTTGTATTTCGGATGATGCAACAGAAACCCATTCCACGTCAAAAACTTGTCCGTTAATATTATACACAACAATCGTTTCCGGATTTATTGCTGCGGGGCAACTTAACATGATATTTTGAGTTGTTGGGTTAGGGCTTAGAGTAATTTGTGATTCTTCAGTTGTGTTTATTGAAGAACCCAGGTTAACTGAACGACAAATTGTATTTGCACCAAACGTATTTGATGCTGTAAAACAAACATAATATGCTGCAGCATTTAAATAGGTATGTGATGGATTTTGTAATGCAGAAAATGAACCATCACCAAAATCCCAGAACCATTCTGTAGTTGTTCCAACAGAATTATCATTAAATGAGATGGTATTTTTATCAATGGTATAAGTAAAATCAGCAACCGGTGCTACATCGTTTGCAATAATAGTAACATCATCGCACCAGGTATCGGAACCGCCTGCGCCAGTTGCGGTTAAACAAACTGAATAAGTGCCATTGGTTGAATAGGTATGATATGGATTTTGAAATTCACTGTATGCACCATCGCCAAAATCCCAAACCCATGAGGTTGGTGCATTTACTGTCATGTCGTTAAATGTTACACTCGGGTCACCTGAATAATTAAATGATGCCACAGGTGTTAAATAAGTATCAATAATAATTACTTCGCATTTTGTATCTGAACCTGCAATATTATTTACAGTTAAGCAGGCAGTATATGTACCGTTTGTTGCATAATGATGTGTTGG
The DNA here is from genome assembly GCA_016706255.1 of Bacteroidota bacterium. Lineage (NCBI taxonomy): Bacteria > Pseudomonadati > Bacteroidota > Bacteroidota bacterium. The sequence continues at coordinate 160,502 of JADJJZ010000003.1, forward strand.
ATTTTGAATTGTAGCAGTTGCGCCATCACCAAAATCCCAAAACCATGATGCCGGAATATTGCTGCTTTCATCAGTGAAATTAATTATTGGATCACCTGTAAAACTAAATTCAGCAACCGGTGTAACTGCATATCCGGAAACTGTAATGCTTTTACAAATTACATCTGAACCTAATTCATTTGTAACTAATAAACACACATTGTAAATTCCATTTTCAGCGTAAGTATGTGATGGATTTTGTTCTTCCGAAATTACACCATCACCAAATACCCAATACCATGCATCAGGATTATTTAATGTGTTATCGGTAAAATAAAATGTTGGATCGCCGGTATAAGTAAATTCGGCATCAGGAGCCAAATAACTACTAATAATTACATCATGGCAATTGGTATTTGCACCATGTAAATTACCTGCAGTTAAACAAACATTATAGGTGCCATTTTCTGTAAATAAATGTGTTGGATTTTGATCGCTGGAAGTTGCACCATCATCAAAATTCCAAAGCCATTCAATAGGTGCACCTATACTTAAATCGGTAAATGAAACTTCCGGTGTTCCACTAAAAGAAAATTCAGTTACCGGTGCTGCATAAGATGCAATGGTTATGTTTTGACATAATTCTGTGTTGCCTGCAGCATTACCGGCTGTGAGGCACACTTCGTAAATGCCATTAATTAAATAAGTATGCTCCGGATTTTGAAGCGTAGAAAAATTGCCATCTCCAAAATTCCAGTTCCATGTATCGGGTTCATTAATACTTGCATCACTAAAAATTACTGTTGGGTCTCCGGAGAAATTAAAATCAGTAATTGGAGCAACTATATTTTGTGTAATGGTAATTGTTTGACAAGTAGTATTATTTCCTGCAATATTTTCTACTGTTAAGCAAACATTATAAGTTCCATTATCAGTAAAATTGTGTATTGGATTTTGTTCTGTAGTAGTGATGCCATCTCCAAAATCCCAAAACCAAGTATCGGGCGTGTTTGCAGATAAATCGTTAAATGAAACTATTGGATCGCCACTGTAATTAAAATCTGCAATTGGTGTATTAATATTATTTTCAATTATTACTGTTTGGCAAGAAGTGTTTTCACCTTCAATATTACCGGCGGTTAAACAAACTAAATATGCACCATTTGCTGTAAAATTATGAATTGGGTTTTGCTCAGTAGATGAAAATCCATCATTAAAATCCCAATACCAGTTTAATGGATTATTTGCAGATATATCATTAAAGGTTACAGTTGGGTCGCCGCTAAAATTAAAATCACTTAACGGCGCGAGATAGCTATCAATAATAACATCCTGGCAAAACGTATTTTCAATTTCACCATTGCTAGCTGTTAAACAAACGGTATAGCTATTATTAGATAAATAAGTGTGCAGGGGATTTTGTTCTGTGGAATTATTGCCATCACCAAAATCCCAGAACCATTCGGAAGCACCACCTGTAGATAGGTCGTTAAATGCAACCGAAGGATTACCGGTAAAACTAAAATTTGAATTTAAAGGAATATAAGCAGCAATAGTTACAGTTTGACATACTGTTGATGTGGAAAAAATATTATTTGCTGTAAGACAAACAGAATAATCGCCATTCGTTAAAAATGTATGTTCGGGGTTTTCTTCTGAAGAAGTAATTCCGTCATTAAAATCCCAATACCATGTTAAATCAGTACCAACTGAATTATTGGTAAATAAAACAGTAGGGTCACCGGTAAAAACAAATGCTGCATTTGCATCAACATAAGTTGTAATATTAACATCCTGACAAATAGTATTTGATCCGGTAATATTTGATACTGTTAAACAAGTATTATAAATACCGTTTTCTGTGTAGGTGTGTTCGGGGTTTTGTTCAGTAGCAGTAATTCCATCACCAAAATCCCAACTCCATGTTGCAGGGAAACCTGTGCTCGCATCGGTAAAATTAACTATAGGGTCGCCTGAAAAATTAAATTCGGCAACAGGTAACGGTACGGAAATTAAATTAACAATATAATCTTCTGTTTCTCCATAGGTATAAGTATCACAAGCTTGCAAATCGGTAATGCCATTTGCATTGCGCACGCGTAAAATTACCGGAGCAACAGTTGCTGTAAGCGGAACAGTAAAATTAATTTCTGCAGTTGCGAAAGCAGGAAGGTTAATTGATTCACCAATTTTTTCTTCGGCACTAAAAATACCATCATCATTAAAATCGATCCATGCAGCAACAGTATTTACTGATGTGTTATTTCCTGTTGTAATATTTAATTGTGCACTTAAGCCAATATATAAATCTGTTTCTGCTTCATTATAATTTGTATAAAATGGTGCAGTAGAAGTGCCTGAATTATTATTAATTAAACCAATTGAAACATTGCTGATATAATCCTGATTAACTGTGCCCGAAATATATTGTGGTATACATGCACAGGCATCGGGTGCATTCATGTCAACAAAAACTGTTGATGAAAAAAACTGTTCACCGGAAACAGTACATGTGGCTAAACAACGATAATAAGTTGCTATTGCCTGGCTGATATTTACCGACGGTGCTGCATCAACTGGAATTACACCCCAGTCAATATCATTAGCAGAACTATACCAACTGTAATTAATGAAGTCGTTTTCAAAAGGCGTAACCTGTAATGTAAATAATTGATCACTGCATACCGATGTTGCGCTGGAAGTTGCTTCACCAATTAAACTGATTTCTTCACATGAAGGGATAGCAGTTATTTCTATAAGTGGTTTATATAAATTGTTGCTTATTACATCAGGCAAAGTTTCATTGCCGATATAGCTGCATGGTGAAGCTTCAACATCACCTGCAAATGTTCTCGAAACCGGATTTAAAGCCGGGCCGGATAATTCAATAACAGCATTTCCGGTATTACTTCCTTCTAAACTACCGCTGCAAATTTCAATGATGATATTTGATACGCCATCCCAATAAAATGGTGATGTTAGAAAAAATCCATTTTTTCCAATTTGAGGGGTATAATCCGCAGGTCCCCAAGAAGTTATTGCACCACTTTCCCAGCCGCTTGCCGTAAGTGATTCAACTGCTGAAGCTAATATACTAATGGTAAAATTTTCGCAAGTAACAGCCAGTTCCGGTATTGATAAAACATTCCAGGAGATGTCGGTTATAACACCTGCATGAAAGCCGGCGTTACTGAGTTCGGCCGCTGTGTAAAGGTATTGAGCGCGTTGTGTTTTGTAAAAATCATTAAATGGAGTAGGATAAGTAGTTTCTGTGTTTGCTCCACTTGCTGTGCCTACTACTGCAACCTGAGCTAAACCTGCGTGGCAGCTGATAGATATAGATAGCAACAGGATTAAAAATCTTTTCATTGGGTGTGACTACTTAGATTTCGAAATTTTTGTGTGGTTTTCGAAGGCTAAAGATATTGGAATTTTTTAAAGCGTTGAGTGAAACCCTTTAATATTAGGCAAATTCACGGTTTTCCGTCAATTCAGAATTATTCTAATCAACGTAAAAAAAATCGAAAAAAATGTACAAAAAATGAGATTTTGTGACAATGAAATTAAATGTTAAATCGCATACCGAGTCGGCATGCAAAAATTGTCTCAATTTGTGACAATGAAAAAACCGATAAAAATAAAGTAAGGAATATCTCCGATTCGGTCAAAATAAAAAAAGCTGCCTAAAATAGGCAGCTTCTGAATATGAAAAGTAGGTCGCTTTTACTGTTTTACGAAATTTACTGTTCCAAATATTGATGAATTGTGAACTAAAATAACGTATGTTCCTGCAGGCAGGTTTTGAATATCTAAAACCAAGGTATTTGCATTGTAAGTATTGAAGGAAATTTGAATTTCCTGACCAACAGCATTGTAAACCGTAACAACAGGTTCATCAATATTTTGTGGTAATGATAAGGTAACTGATGTAGCAGCAGGATTTGGATATAAATTAATTGCTATGATTTCCTGCAGTTCAATTCCGGTGCTAAGGTCAATAGTTTTGCAGGTTTGATCGAAACCAATATCGTTAGTAGCTTTTAAACAAACATTATAAATTTCCTTATTCACATAGGTATGAGAAGGGTTTTGTAAACCTGAAATAAATCCGTCGCCAAAGTCCCAATACCATTCATCAGGATTATTGCTGGAAAGGTCAGAGAATGCAACGGTCATTCCCGTAATACTGAATTCAAAATCAGCTATAGGTGCAATTGCATTTGCAGCGATAATCACATCCTGGCAATAGGTATCAGACCCACCTGCAGCAGTTACAGAAAGACAAACGTTGTAAGTGCCATTTAAAACGAAATTGTGGGTTGGATTTTGCTCTGTGCTTACATCACCATCATCAAAATTCCACAACCAGGTAATTGGTGTATTTGTAGATAAATCTGTAAAATCAACTATTGGATCACCTGTAAAAGCAAAGCCTGCAGCCGGTGCAGCGTATGCATCAATTACGATGTTTTGGCAAACTACATCGCCACCTGCTCCGTTACTTGCTGTGAGACAAACATTATATGTTCCGTTTGAAGTAAAGGTATGTGATGGATTTTGTTCGGAAGAAGTAAAACCATCGTCAAAATTCCATTCCCAAGCGGTTGGCGTATTGGTACTTAAATCGGTGAAAGCCACATCGGGGTTACCGGTATAACTGAAAGCTGCTTCAGGTACTTCAGGATACCCGGTTACGTCAACAAATTTGCAGACAGTATTGGAACCAATAACATTAATTGCTGTGAGGCAAACGAAATAGCTGCCATCAGTAGCATAGGTATGTGTTGGATTTTGTTCGGTAGAGGTTGCTACATCGCCAAATGACCAGTTCCAGGAAGTTGGCTCATTGGCAGATAAATCGGTAAATGTTACAGAAGGGTCGCCTGTATAAGAAAAGTCGGCAACCGGAGTAGCATAATAATCAATTACAACGTTTTGGCAGCTTGTATTAGAGCCTAAATATCCTGTTGCTGTTAGGCAGACGTTATAAGTGCCATTAGTAGTATAAGTATGTACCGGGTTTTGTTCGGTTGAACTCGTTGCATCATCAAAATCCCAATGCCATTCGGTAGGTTCGCCGGTTGATAAATCGGTGAATTCAACCGTAGGTTCGCCGCTGTAGGTGAAAATGGCAACCGGTGGAATTCCTGCAATAATATTTACATTATAATCTTCAGCTTCACCATATTCATAGCTGCCACAAGGTAAGATGCCTACAGTATTGTATACATCGCGGATGCGCATACGTGCCACCCCCGGAATAGCCCATGCCGGTGTAATAAATGTATAATCAACAGTTGCAAAAGCAGTTAAGCCGGTTGATTCACCCAATTTTTCACTTGCATCAAAATCGCCATCTCGGTTAAAATCTATCCATGCAGCTATACCATTATTGGTTTCATATTCACCAACTGTTAATGATAATGTATAAGTTTCACCGGTGGTTAAATCGGTAGAAAGGTCGTCATAATAAATATAATATGGTGATACGGTTGGTCCTGTTGCGTTACTGATATCACCCAGCTCTACATTGCTGATATAATCGCCGGAAGTAGATCCAAGCACATATGTTGGAGCGCAATAACATTCACCGGGATCTTTCATGTCGATAAAAACCGGAACAGAATTGGAGTTATCTCCACTAAAAAGACAAGCCACTGTGCATCTGTAATATGCGGCGTTGTTTTGTGTTGTAGTTAATGCAGCATCGTTGGCACCCGGAATATTAGTCCATGAAATACCATTTGGTGATGTTGACCATGAATAGATGATTCCTAACTCGGCAACTGCGCCAATGGAAAGTGTAAATGGAAAGTCTGCACAAACGGCAATATCAGTGGTATTGGTAGCGCCGATAATTGGTAATTCACTGCAATTTATAGCAGGGCTGGTGCCAAATGTAACGCGTGGGCGATAGTCATAACCTCCGGGCGTAGCGTCATAAAATTCTCCACCCTCATATCCGCAAATATCTGCTTCACCGTCATTTGCATAGGTTCTTGAACCATTAAAAGCTAGAGGACCGGTCCATGTAACACGGGCATTTTTAGTATAATCGGCTGCCGGGTCACCACCGCATATTTCAATAATAATATTGGAAACGCCATCCCAGTAATAAGGATAATCCAGATTAAAAGTATTTGTACCAACAGTAGGAATATAATCTGCCGGCCCCCATACCAAAGCGGCGCCGGTTTCCCATGTAGTAATTCCTAATGAGCTGGTGTTGGTGGCTAATAACTTGATAGTATAATTTTCAGTAGTACCTGTTCCGGCAGGCACTCCGATTACGTTCCAACTAATTTCATCAATAAATCCGGAAGTCATTCCCGCTGCCGTCATTTCAGAAGCCAGGTATAAATACTGCGACTTCATGGTTTTAAAATAATCGGAAATTGGTGTTGGGTAACTTGTAGCGGAGTTTGCTCCGTTATCTGCCCCGATAGTAAATTGTGCCGTTAAGTTTGTAGAGATTGCAATAAAAGATAAACAGGCTACAACAAGGTGTCGTATTCTTTTCATGATTGTGTGTGTTGATTAAAAATTATGCTTAATTGTGTTTTCTAAACACCAAATGTAATAAACTTTCACCTTTATCTAAAAGGTTTTAGGTTGAATTTTTAATATCTGTATATACATTGATATTGGGCAAAACAGCCTAAATACTTAGAAAATGGTTTTTATTTTGGTAAAACCGACCGGAGTTTCGTTGTCACAAACCGCCTGAAAGAGAAAATTTGCCGTAGGTAATTATGATGTGGTTTTGCTATTATTTCAAACAAAAAAGGCTGCCCGAAGACAGCCTTTTTTGTTTGCTTTATTAAAATTTATTCTTTCACAAAACTTGCAAAAGCTTTACCGTTTTCACCGGTATATTGGATAATATAAGTGCCTGCTGCCAGTTGGTTTACATTGAATGTAATCGCTGTATTGCCGGCATTAAATATTGGATTAACCTCCATTTCCTGGCCTAATGCATTAATTACCTTCAGGGTGCCATTATTCATGTTTTGTGGTAATAAAACAGTAAGCGTTATTGATGCAGGATTAGGGAAAATATTTAATGGTATAATTGAATTGTCGACAGTTCCGGTTAGGGTGACCATTTGACAAACAACATCGCTTCCACCGGCGTTGCCTGCAGTTAAGCAAACATTAAATGAACCTGTGGTGCTATAGGTATGCACCGGGTTTTGTTCGGTTGAAGTTCCGCCATCACCAAAATCCCAGCTCCAGAAAGTTGGGCTATTGGTTGAGTTATCAAAAAATGAAACTGAATTAGCAACACCAAAGAAATAATCAAAATCTGCAACCGGAGTAATAACCACATCGCTTATAATTACATCCTGACAAGCAATATCGCTTCCGCCTGCTGCAGTAACTTCTAAACAAACATTATAAGTACCGTTGGCAGTATAAGTGTGCACCGGATTTGCTTCTGAGCTAAATGAACCATCATCAAAATTCCAGAACCATGCAAACGGGCTGTTGGTAGATAAGTCGGTAAAACTTACTGTCGGTTCGCCGGTATAACTAAATGCAGCATCAGGTGCAGGATAATCGGCAATAATTACTACTTCACATCCGGTTCCGGAGCCTATTGCATTTGTAGCAGTTAAACATACACTGTAGCTGCCGTTTTCTGTATAGGTATGCACAGGGTTTTGGTCGGTACTGAAAGCGCCATCACCAAAATCCCATGACCATGAGGTAGGGAATTCAGTAGATAAATCGGTAAATGTTACAGTTGGGTCACCGCTGTAATTAAACAATGCGGTTGGTGGCAAATAGCTGCCTATGGTTACATCCTGACAGCTTGTGCTGGTGCCTAATGCGTTGTTTGCAGTTAAACAAACATTATAAACGCCATTGGTAGCGTATGTATGCACAGGGTTTTGGTCGGTAGATGTTCCACCATCTCCAAATGTCCAATCCCAGCTGGTAGGGTCGCCAATTGTTAAATCGGTAAATGTTACTGTAGGGTCGCCGGTAAAGGTGAAATTGGCAACCGGAGCTGCGTAAGTGGTGATAAACACATTTTCGCAATAAGTTGATGTACCACCAACGTTAGAAGCTGTTAAACAAACATTATAAATGCCATTTAAAGCAAAAGTATGCACAGGGTTTTGGTCGGTAGATGTTCCACCATCGTCAAAATCCCAATCCCAGCTTGTCGGTTCATTTGTAGATAAATCAGTAAATGTTACCGTTGGGTCGCCGGTGTAATCAAACAAAGCAGATGGAGGAAATACTGCAATTATTGTTTCGCAAACGGTTGCTTCACCATAAACATTGTAGCCGGTTAAGCATACGTCATAAACACCTTCAGCATAGGTATGCGTTGGGTTTGTAGCTGTTGAGGTTCCGCCATCACCAAAATCCCAAAAATAACTTTCGGCATCAACAGTAAGATTGGTGAATACTGCATTAAATGAAGGTCCTGCAGGAGTTAACGTGTAGGTAAAATCAACTGTTGGTACATAAGGCTGAAAACGAGTTTCATCCCAAGCTGCATAACGCATATTGTTTGTATGAACAGGGTCGGCAGGGGCTGCATCTACCGCTGTTCCGGGATTATTATCTTGTTGCCAAAGTATATGCACTTTGCCATCTACAACTCTGTCGTATACCATTGGGAAATAATTCTCCTCGTCGGCAAATGCAGAATAGGTAAGGTTTACAGGGTAAGTCCAGCTTTCGCCTGCATCATCGGAGTAAATACCAAAAATGTCGTTTTTCGACTCGGCGCCGGCTGCAGTAGGGTCGTCAAACTGGTCGGTATATTCAACCGGCATGGTATAGGTTAAATAAATTCTGCCCGTAGCTGCATCAAACGCAGCTGAAGGAAGTGTAGTAAAACTTTCACCACCGTAAGCGGCAAAAGAACCGCCAATTCCGGCATAAGGATCATCTAAACCATCATCATTTTTCCAGTCAATAACTACATCGAGGTAATACATACCGGTTAATCCGGTTTTCCAGTAAAGTATACCACCAACTGTTGGAAAATAGCTCCAACCTGCAGTTCCTGCATCATCATCCAACATATACATGGTTCCTGCAAATACATGCAAGGTGCCATCGTCGGTAACAATCATATCATAAGCGCCATCAGTAGTTAAAATGGTATCAAAATCGCCATCCGCATCGTAATCGCTGTCTTCTCCAACTGCGCCGGTATAGTTTTCAAGTGGATTATCCCAAATTATTTCGGATGTCCATGAACCCGGGTCGCCATTTGCATCAGAATGTAATAAAACCAAGTCGGCATAAGATGCGCCATATAAAATGTAAACATCAGAACCATAAACAGCAATTTGATATGCTTCACCTGAGATAATGCCGAAACCCTCGTCTGTTGTTAAATAAGGTAATACATATTCCAGCACTTCCCAGTTTTCGCCACCATCAGTAGAGCGTGAAAAATAAACTTGTGTCGGGGTTCCGCTATTGGCGTTTACAACATAAATATCGTTAGTTCCTTCAGGGCAATAAGCATTAGGCCAAAGACCGGTAATATCAACACTGCCGGCTGTTTCGGTCCATGTTGTGCCACCTAATTCGGTGTTTTTATATACACGGATATTGGTTCCATCGTGTGAAAACATCACTTCATGGTCACCAACTTTTACGATATCACCAAAACCGGTTCGAAAGCCTTCAATTCTTGTAGTTGGAAATGCACCCCAGGTGCCACCGTTATTCGAATTAAAAAACATGCCCCGGTCAGAGAATGTAGTAAGTAAACTGGTAGAACCTGTCCACATAGCAGAAACAGTTCCATCATCATGTACCAAAAGCCTGCTTTTATTGCCGCCGTTGGTTTGGAGGTCGTAAGTAGTTGTACCTACAACGGTAGACTGTGCCTGCAATGCTGCAAAGGAGCACAATCCGATAAAAAGGGTAAAGATTTTTTTCATAACAATAATTATAATTAAAACAGGCAGGAAAATTAAAAATAAAATTTTGAAGAAAATATTTTTTCTTTGTAGTATATAATTCACAGAAACACCATTCCTATGAAATACATTTTGTTTTTGTTCATGTTTGGAATTTGTGGTGCAGTAAATGCTCAGCATACTGATTCTTTGCATACACAGACAGACTCTTTACTTACACAGAAAAAAATCTATGATTTTCTTGACCAAATGCCGGAGTTCCCGGGTGGCTTTAAAGCCTTATTTGACTTTATGTATGCGAATTTGCAGTATCCGTCTGAAGCAATTAAAAAAGAAATTGAAGGTATTGTTTATGTAAAATTTATTGTTGATGAATACGGTAATATTAGCAATCCTGTTGTTGTGCGAAGCATTGGTGGTGGATGCGATGAAGAAGCTGTGAGAATAATTAATTTAATGCCACAATGGAACCCTGGCGCTGAAAATGGCAAGCCGGCAGCTGTTTGGTATACTTTGCCGGTTAAGTTTACAATTGTTGATACGTTTGAAGAAAACAGCAATAAAAAAAAGAAGAAAAATTAATTATTATAACTAATATAAATTCTACCTATGAAAAAAATATTTTTTTTATTACTTGTTATAATTTCCGGAGAAATCAGTGCTCAGGTAACAGACTCTTTGAAAACTTCTAACAGTCCTAAAGAGATTCTAGTTAATCCGGAAGTATTACCGGAATACCCGGGCGGCACGCAAGCGCTGTACACTTTTTTAGCAAAAAATATTAAGTATCCTAAAACTGCAAAGAAAAATAATGTTGAAGGAACCGTTTATGTAAAATTTGTTGTTGATGAAGATGGTAGTGTAATAAATCCTGTAATTGTCAGAGGCATAGGAGCGGGTTGTGATGAGGAAGTAATTCGTGTTATTAAAAAAATGCCCAAATGGAAGCCGGGGGAAATTAATGGAAAAAAAATTGCAGTTTATTATACACTTCCCTGTAAATTTTCATTGAATAAATAAATAAAATAATTACTTCCTTATCCTTAATTCTACCGGATAATAATTATTTATTCTGCCGGGAATAACTTTAATCCAGCCAAGCGATAATTGTTGGTAGGTTACTAAACACCAACCTTTTATTTCAGTGTCAATTTGAACGGTGTTTTTTCTTAAATAGGCAATTGCCGTGGGTTCATCCAGTTCTATTCTCGGAATATTTTCGGCAATTAAAGTGCTTAAAGCCAGCTCGTGATCGGGAATTAATTCGTTGTGTTTAATTTCGCCAATGGCAGTGCCTGATTTAATTAAATATAAATTACCTAATGCCATTTGAGCTGCTTTAATTACTTCAGGGATACAATAAATTATATTTTTATGTTTATAAAAAAATAATTCTTCTGGCGCTTTTAAATAGGGAGATATAATTGCTGTTTCGCTTGGTGTTAAGGGCTCCGTTTTTTTATTAAATGCCTGCTCATCCTGATTGTCTGTTTCGGTTTTTTGTAAAATACTGACAAAAAATCCTTCGCCCTTTATTTTATCAGGATAAAAACGATAACCATATTCGTTGGTAATAATATTACCAAAATCGGATGGCAGTGTTTTATTTACTAACGGAGTAAAACCTTTAGATGCTAACTGCATCACAATTTGTTCGTTTTCTACTACTGAGTATGAACAGGTTGCATAAATCAATAAACCATTTTGTTTTAAAGCAGGAATTACATCTTCCAAAATACGCGACTGGCGTTTGCTGCAATGCAATACATTTTCTTCACTCCATTCATTTTTTGCTTCCGGTTCTTTTCTGAATAAGCCAGAACCACTGCAGGGCGCATCTATGATAATAACATCGAAAAAATTTGTTAATGCCGAAAAATCACGCGGGTCATTATTTGATACTACTACATTCGGATTGCCCCATTTGTCAATATTTTCTTTTAAAATGCGTGCGCGCGATTTAATTACTTCATTACTTACTAATAATGAATGTTCATTCATTAATCCCGCAATTAATGTTGATTTACCACCGGGAGCAGCACATAAATCTAAAATTTTTAATGGTTTTATTTTATCGACATAAGTGCTAAAAAGATAACCGGTAAACATGCTCGAAGCCTCCTGCACATAATATGCGCCTGCATGAAAAAGTGGGTCAAAAACAAATGCAGGGCGAACGGGTAAATAATATGCATTGCTACACCAAGGTACATTTTCAGCGTGGTGTATATTTGTTTTTTTATTTGGATTTAGGCGGATAGAAACGGGCGCAGGGGTTTCATGTGCAAGCAAAAAAGGGTCTTCCTCAAAACCTGAAGCACTTTGTATTTGTTGTATAAAACCTGCGGGAAATTCCATTTTTAAATTTAAGCAAAGGTAAAGGTAAGGCGCGTCAACAGCGCATAGAACATAACTTTTTAAATTTATAGCGGGTTTAAAAATCAAAGGCTGCGAATTTCCATTTTTTTCGAAACCTGCTAAAATGTTTAACTTTAGGTTAATATTCCGATAATATGCGATTGCACACACCACTTTTTTTTGCCCTAACCTGCATTGCACAGGTGTTTACCGGACAGGTTGTAATAAATGAAGTTACTTCACGAGGCGCATTAACCGATGCTTCCGGAGAGCAGGTGGACTGGATTGAAATTTATAACGCAGGTGCTACAGCAGTTAATTTATCCGGATATGGATTAAGTGATAATGCGATAATTCCATTAAAATGGCAATTTCCGGATTACGAATTGGGTGCTGCCCAACATATGCTGGTGCTGGCAAATGGCATGGATATCCTGGCAATAACAAATCATTGGGAAACAGCAGTTTATAATAATACTACTTGGAAATATTTTGTCGGAACAACCGCACCACCTGCAGATTGGAGCAGCACAGGATTTGATGATAGTGGTTGGAGTTCAGGTACCGGAGGCATGGGTTATGGTGATAGCGATGATGGCACTACAATATCGTCAACCGTTAGTGTTTTTATGCGCAAAACGTTTACCGTTGATGATATTGAAGTAATTGAATCGGCTAAATTACATGCTGATTACGATGACGGATTTGTTGCTTATTTAAATGGTGTAGAAATAGCCAGGTCGGGAAATATGTTAGGCGCTCCTCCGGCATATAACACAACTGCCAACAGTGATCATGAAGCCGGTTTATATGCAGGATATACTCCTGAAGAATGGCATATTTCTGCTGATATCATTAATAGTTTATTAGTTGAGGGAGATAATTATTTATGTATACAAACGCATAACGTTACTGCAGCTTCTTCAGATTTATCATCTAATTTTTGGTTATCGTTTGGGATTAATAATGCAAGCACCTATTTTTTCCCGGTACCGGGATGGTTTGTTGCACCTTATGAATACAATCAAACAAATTTTAAATTAAGCAACAGCGGTGAAACATTATATTTAAGCGATGCTGACGGTAATATTTTAGATTATAAATATACCGGCGATATTGCCTATGCGCAAAGTATGATGCGTAAACCCGATGGCGCAACTACATGGTGTATTACAACAGATGTAAGTCCGGGTTACACAAATAATTTTGCAACCTGTTACACCGGATATGAACCCGAGCCGGTTTTTTCCGCAGCATCAGGATTTTATGAAGATGCATTATTAGTTTATCTTACTTCGCCCTCACCAACATCAATTATTCACTATACGTTAGATGGTTCAGCAGTTACTGAAGCATCGCCAATTTATTCCGGCGCTATTTTACTTACCGATAATAAAGTGATTGCTGCAAAATGTTTTAGCAGTGGAGATTTATTGCCGGGAAAAATGCAAAAGAACACCTATTTTATTGCCGAAGATGATTATACATTACCAATACTTTCTATTTCAATTGACCCGGGAAGTTTGTTTGATTATGATACCGGCATTTATGAATTGGGATGTTGTTACGATGTAAATTATCCTTATTACGGAGCAAATTTTTGGGAGCCATGGGAGCGTTTCGCACATATCGAATATTTTACACCAACCGGTGCGCCACAATGGGAAAAAGATATGGCTTTAGAAATACACGGCGGATGGAGTAGAGCCGAGGCACAAAAAGGTTTTCGTGTAGATTTTAAAAATCAATATGATGGCGAGTTGGAGTATCCTTTATGGGGTGGTAAACCTGATTTAGGACCAATTAATAATTTTAATTTACGAAACGGTGGACAGCATGTGTGGACATATAAATTTCAGGATGCATTTTTAGCGAAAGTAATGCAGGAAACACATATCGATTATGAAGAGTGGCAACCTTGTATGTTATTTATAAATGGTGAAGCCTGGGGGTTGTATGAAATTAGAGAAAAAGCCGATGAACATTTTGTGGAAAGTAATTATGGTATAGATAATAATTCGGTTGATTTATTAAATGCATGGTCTGCACTAAATGGCAGCGATAGCGGATTTATTAATTTGTACAGCAGTTTAATGGCTATGAATCCATTAACAGATGATTATTATAATAAATTTGATCAGAACGTTGATATTCAAAATTACATCGATTATTATATTGGTGAAATATATTATCAAAATGTTGACTTTGGGGGATATTATTGGGGCGTAAATAATACAAAATTATGGCGCGAACAAAATGGCGGTAAATGGCGATTTATTATGTATGATATGGATGGCGCAATGGGATATTTCGGTTCGGCACCAATTGATAATTATATTAATTTGACCAGAAACCCAAGTTACCCAAATGCCTTTTCTCAAATATTTGACCGGACTTTAAATAATATTGATATCAGAAATTATTTCGTAAACCGTTTTGCTGATTTAATAAATACAATTTACAAGCAGGAAAATATGGAGGCTATCGCCTATACCATGCGTGATTCGATTATTTCAGAAATACCGCATCAATTAAGTGCATGGGGTGCGCCCACTGTAGCAACTGTTGATTCGTATTTAGATGCTATGCTTAATTATAATAACACACGCCGGAGCACCGCAAGAACACATATAAATACTTCGTTCGGATTAGGCGGGCAACGCTCACTTACCATTGATGTTGAACCTGCCGGCGCCGGATATATTATTTTAAATACCATTACACCAACCGAATTACCATGGACAGGGATATATTTTGATGGAGTGCCTGTCAGTTTAACCGCTGTTGCAAATCCGGGATATACGTTTAGTAACTGGGAAGCCAACGATTTATTGCCTACGGGTTCAACAGATATTGCTTTATCGATAAATTTAGATGAAGGCGACAATTTTACTGCAGTGTTTACCGGAAGTGCAATTGATCCGGATATTGTGGTTACAGAAATTAATTATAACAGTAATAATGATATTGATGCCGGCGACTGGTTTGAGTTGTATAATAACAGCGGCACAACTATTGATTTAAGTGAATGGAAGGTTAAAGATGGTAGTGAAGTATATAAATATACTATTCCTTACGGAACAAAATTAAATGCAGGAGCGCGTTTGGTAATTGCACAAAATCTCGAAAAATTTAATTTGATATATCCCGCAATTACCAATGTGGTTGGTGGATTTGTTTTCGATTTTAATAATGATTTTGATGCTATTATTTTAACAGATATTGCCGGAAATGTTATTACAGAAGTACATTACTCCGATGAGCCTGCATGGCCACAGGGCTCAGATGGTACAGGTCGTACTTTGGAATTAATTTCCTTTGCTGCAGTGCCAAATAATCCGGAAAGTTGGTTCGACGGATGTTTGCGTGGTTCGCCGGGCGTAGTGTATGCACCTTGTAATGATGAAATTGTATTTAGTGAAATAAATTATAACAGTTCAGTTACAAACGATGCCGGCGACTGGGTTGAATTATATAATAATAGCACTGAAGTTATCGATTTATCGAAATGGCAATTTGTAGATGACAATGATTCCGCTGTTTTTGTTATTCAAGAAGGCACACTATTATATCCGGCAGAAAGAAAATTAATTGTAGAAGATATTGCAAAATTTAATTCGATTTATCCGATTATAACAAATTACATCGGCCCATTTGATTTCGGATTAAAAAGTGAAGGTGAAGAATTGCGTTTATTTGATAACCATGGTAATTTGCAGTTTACTATGATTTACAGCAACACCTACCCATGGCCAACCACACCTGATGGTGGACGTTATACGCTTGAATTGCTCGACGCAAATGGCAAAATGAATAACGCTGAAAACTGGTTTGCCGGCTGTCAGCTTGGCTCACCTGCCGCGGCTTTTGATCCTGATTGTAAAGTAGATATCGAAAATATTAACCTAAACGACTTTACGATTTATCCAAACCCTGCAAATGATTATTTCATTATCGAATTATCTAATACACACGGAACTGAAACGATGATAACTTTAATTGATTCAAAAGGAGTTGCAGTAAAACAGGAAATGGTAATGGAAGGAACGAATATTATCTCCACCCAAAACCTTGCATCAGGAATTTATTTGGTAAAAATAAATAGTGGCGATGTAATTATAACAAAGGCATTAATGGTTACAAATTCGGAAAATTAAAATACCGGGATTGTAATTATTTTTTTCTTTCGATGGTATATCGCACTAATTCTATTAGGGAAGACTTACTTTCACTTTCAGGAAACTGTTCGAGCAACTGAAATGCTTCTGCCTGAAAATCTTTCATTTTTTGTTCGGCGTATTGAATGCCGCCATTTTGTTTTACAAAATCGATAACCCAATCAACTTTAGCTTTATTTTTATTTTCGTTTTTTACGATATTGATAATCTTGCGTTTATCAGCAGGGCTGGCGTTTTGCAGGGTGTAAATGATGGGGAGGGTAAGTTTGCGTTCCTTAATATCTATGCCTAAAGGTTTACCGATGTCATCAACACCATAATCAAGTAAATCGTCTTTAATTTGAAATGCGATACCTATTTTTTCGCCAAACAAACGAAAAGTTTCAATTAATGTTTCATCTTTTGTTGCACTTGCTGCACCGGCACTGCAGGCGCTGGCTATTAAAGAAGCTGTTTTTTTTCTTATTATTTCATAATAAATCGATTCCTTAATATCCAGTCGTCGTGCTTTTTCAATTTGCAGCAGCTCGCCTTCACTCATTTCTTTTACTGCAGTTGAAGTAATTTTTAATAAACGGTGTTCATTATTATCCAGCGAAACCAATAAACCTTTTGCGAGTAAATAATCGCCAATTAAAACGGCTATTTTATTTTTCCAGAGTGCATTTATGGAAAAAAAACCACGGCGCTCATAAGCATCATCTACAACATCATCATGCACCAGTGTTGCTGTATGTAAAAGTTCAATTAGTGACGCTGCGGTATACGTAGACTCGGTAATTCCGCCACAAACTTTTGCGCTCAGCATCACAAACATGGGCCGCATTTGTTTGCCTTTGCGTTTTACGATGTAATACATCACACGGTCGAGCAAGGCAACATTACTCTTCATCAGCTCCTTGAACTTTGATTCAAATAATGCTAATTCAGTAGAAATTGGGTCTTGGATTTTGCTGATTGCAGACATCAGCGTGCAAGTTAAGGCACATTTTAATTATAACAAATTAACTTTGGCGTTCAATTTGCTTATGAACATCCTGAACCCTAAAACGAAGGTCTATGAAACGATTTAAAATCCCATTTATAGTAGCTGCAGCTTCGGCTGTTTTGCTCGGCAATAGTTGTTCTGAAGGAGGAGGTGTAAACCTTTTTTCGCTGGAAGATGACATTGCACTTGGTGCACAAATTGCCGCTGAAATTGAGGCAGATCCTGCTACCTACCCGATTCTTGATTCTGTAGTTTATGCCGAAGCCTACGATTTGGTTTACGATATCCGTGACCGCATTCTGGCCTCAGGTAAGGTTTATCATAAAGATGATTTTGCCTGGCAGGTGCGTATTATCAATGATGATGATATTGTAAATGCCTTTTGCACACCCGGAGGTTATATCTATGTGTACACAGGTTTAATCCGTTATCTGGAAAATGAGGCGCAGTTGGCCGGTGTTTTAGGCCACGAAATGGCACATGCCGATTTAAGGCATTCTACTGACCAGTTAACTGAAGCATACGGTATTTCATTGTTGCTCAGTATTGTTTTGGGTGAGCAGGAAAGTATTTTGGCAGATGTTGCTGCAAGCTTAACCCAATTGGCTTTTAGCCGTGGAGATGAATCGCAGGCAGATGAATATTCTGTTATTTATTTGTGTCCTACAGAATATGTTGCATCCGGCGCTGCGGGATTTTTCCTCAAAATAGAAGATGAAGGTGGGGTTGAAATACCGGAATTTTTGAGCACTCATCCAAATCCTGACAACAGGATTGAAAATATTAATGCGACAGCAGATGAATTATTATGCATTGGCGATGAAGTATTTGCCAGCCGTTATGATGATTTGATTGATGCGTTACCATAAAAAAATCCGCCGATTGGCGGACTCGTAAATCAAAAACAAAATAAAAAGTTCGGGAATCAGAAACTCATGCTGATTCCCGCATTTATTTGCATAAAACCGTAAGGAAATAATCCGCCGGTTGCTCTGTTTAATCTGGATGAACGATAAACTGAATTTGTTAAATTTTTTCCTGCAATAAAAAAGGTTGTTTTTTCAAACACGCCGCTTTCGTTTAACAGTGTGTAATTTAAATTCGCATTGATATAATAATAGGCCGGTAATTTTCCTATGGAACCATCAGCAGATTCATTTTCGAAGCTGAAAAATTCCGTATATTGTTCACCGGTGTAATTTAAACTTAGGTCGGCATTAAATTGTTTAAAGGTGTAGCTCAAATTAGCATTTGCAATTACTGCAGGCACATACGGCACCGCATATCCTTCTGCTTTGCCATCACCATAAGTAATAACTAATTTAGTAATATCCTCAAATACATCAGGTGTTACTTCGCCTTCATATAATGCACCATCAACATATATTTCAAAAGCTTCCGGCGTGTTATTTATTTTATCAATTAATTCATTTTGAGTTGCTTCAGTATGAATAACAGTAGTAAATAAATCATTATCACTTAAACTGCCTGAAGTAATTTCAGATTGCATAAAGGTTAAAGCCGTTCCGAAATTTACCTGATGTTCGCTGTTGCCAAATGCCTTGCTGATATTCATGTTAAACGCAAATTCTAACCCGCTGATGCGAACACTTCCGAGCGATTCGAAAGCCTGGGCTCTTGCCGGCGAATAAAAATTATTGATATCCATATTAAACAACGCAACCTGGCCATTATAAACCTGATTTTTTTGAACAAAACGGCTGCCAATCTCAGTGTTAATGCTGGTTTCCGGCTTCATATTCGTTTCGTCGCCTGTAGTTGGTACTACTTCACCATTTTCAACCGTAACGAATGCTATAGCTGTAGTGGGTGATGAATATCCTTTGTAAATACTACCATACACTTCAAATTGTGTTTTTGATAAATTAATATCTCGATAAATTATATTTAAACCCGGTGTAATTTCATTAAAAGTGTTTTTTATATCACCATAATCCGGCCCATTATTGTTGCCGGTATTACCATTTTTTAGGAGGTCGTTTTTGGTAAGATATAATAATTCGATACGGGCAATTGGTGTAATTTGTAATTTGCCGAAATTAAAATCATTTTTTACATAACCTGATGGAGCAATCAGATAATAACACAAATCGGCAGTGGTTGTACCTGATAATGCCCAGCGGGTTGAATCATTTTTTATTGTGATATCGTGGTAGTTTTCATAGTGTAATCTTGCACCTGCTTCAAATTTATGTACACTGTAATTAGTAGTAAATTTTTCCTGTAATCCAGCTACCTGATATGCCCAGCGACTATCGGAATTACTTTCATATCCGTTTACAATTTTTCCAACGCGAACATAATCTTCATCACCAAAAGTTTGGCCACTTAAATAGCTGTATTTTTCATTAAAAATTTCATCTCCAACATAACTCTGAACATCAGCAGCCTTAATAACTACACTATTTTGTTTCCACCAGTCGCGATAAAAATCAGAGCCGTAAATTTTTGATTGTAATCCTGATTTATCATTTATTTTCCAGTTGTGAATTAAATCGATTCCGTAACGGTGGCCGGTAAATAAATCGGCATCAAACGGATTTTGTGTAGGGTCAAGTTCTAAGGTATAAGGTGTAATGCCACTTAATGAATTTTGAACATTTTCAGTCTGAAAAACGAGTTTAAGATATAATGATTGGTTTGCTGATAATTCGCTAAACCATTTTGCAGAAAAATTCAACATGTGTAATGCGGAGTTATCGCTAAAGCCTTCAAAATTTTTATACATCGCCATAAATTCAGCTCCGGTATTTTTCCAAGTGCCGCCATAATTTGCCACTGCTGATGCATAATTGCGTTGTCCGCCTGTTAAACTTAAATTAAATGTTGGGTCCTGTGAAGGTCGTTTGGTGATATAATTTACGACACCAAAAATATTATTTGCACCATAAACTAATGTCTCCGGTCCTTTAATTACCTGAATACCCTCTAATCTGTCGGCAGGAACATTATAATAAGCTCCGGGTGCCAGATACGGTGCCGGTGAAATCGGCGAACCATCTTCCATTAATAATATTTTATTGGAACGACGCGGATCACTGCCTCGAATTGAAATATTTGGTCTGTTACTTAATCCCTGGTCGCCGGCAATATTTACACCGGGAATAGTGCGTATCATTTCTTCACTGCTAATAGGCTGTATCTGTTTTATTTTTTTTAGGGAGATAACATTATTCGTTCCTGCAAATCTTGTGTCATAAACTTTTTGTTGTTCAGAAATGGTAATTTCTTCAATCATAATTGCTGTTAAATTCAATTTGATTGCACCTAAATCAACAGTTGGGTTATTTGCACTAATAGTAACCTGAGGAACGCTGTTTATTTCATAACCAACACAAGTAATATTTACGGTATAGGTGCCATAAGGAACATTCTGAATACTGAAATTGCCATCTTCTGCAGAACTTGTCCCAATTGTATTATTTGCAACAACATTCACAAATGCCAGTCCCTGACCTGTACTAGCTGAAATTACACGACCATTAATCGAACCCGTTTGTGCGAGTGCTAAAAAAGGTAGTAAAAAGAATAGCGTACAAAGGTTTTTCATACTATACATTTTAAGGTTCGTAAAATTAACCCCAATGCGACCTTTTAAAAAGGTGTTTACATAAAATTTACAGAGTTGAAATTTGAACTGTACCGCTTGAAATATGGTGTTAAATAGTTACTTGTGCTTAACTTTAAGCAAAATTAAGCGCATAAAATATGAAAAGGATTTTACCGGTTTGGATAGTAATGATAACTGCCTTAAATGTTTTCAGTCAAACAGCACCTGCCCAGCCCAAGCTGGTGGTTGGTGTGGTAGTGGACCAGATGGCATATGAATTTTTATACCGTTATAGTGAACAGTATACAGAAAATGGATTTAAACGTCTGTTAAAGGAAGGGTACAGCTGTGAAAACACCCATTACAGCTATATTCCAACGTACACCGGCCCCGGACATGCGTCGATTTATACCGGTTCGGTGCCTGCGGTTAATGGAATTGTATCAAACGACTGGTACGATGAAAAAACAGGACAATTTATTTATGTGACGCAAGATAATACGGTAACACCTGTTGGGGCAGTTGCGGGCAATCAGCAGTCGCCACGCAATTTGCTGACTACAACAGTTACTGATATGCTGCAATTGAGCAATCAGCAGGAATCAAAAGTGATTGGTATTGCTTTAAAAGACCGCGGCGCAATTTTACCGGCCGGACACACCGCTGATGCAGCTTATTGGTATGATGGTGCCGCAAATGCCTGGGTTATCAGTAGTTATTATATGCCAACATTACCACCATGGGTGCAAAATTTTAACGCACAAAAACCGGCTGAACAAATGATGAATCGCTATTGGAATTTGTTACTGCCACCAACCGCCTACAAAAGTGCAACTGCCGATAGTGTGAGTTGGGAAACTGTTTACATTGGCGAAGCTTCACCAAAATTTCCGCATTACATGAATTTTACCGGTAACAGTGAAGCAATAAAAGGAACACCATTTGGAAATACATTAACCGCAAATTTTGCTAAAGCAGCTATTGAAAATGAAGAATTAGGTAAAGATAATGTTACCGATTTTTTATGTGTGAGTTTTTCTTCCACCGATTATGTTGGACATGCCTATGGCCCGCATTCGGTTGAAGTAATGGATACTTATTTACGATTAGATCGCGACCTTGCCGAATTATTAACGTATTTAGATACCAAAGTGGGTAAAGGTAATTATGTATTAT
The DNA here is from genome assembly GCA_016706255.1 of Bacteroidota bacterium. NCBI lineage: Bacteria > Pseudomonadati > Bacteroidota > Bacteroidota bacterium. Next base: position 182,651 of record JADJJZ010000003.1, read on the forward strand.
TTCTAACTGCCGATCACGGCGTTTCACCAACACCACAATATATGGAATCGCTGAATATTCCTGCGGGCACAACAACTGAGGTTATTATGACTGATACCATGAATGATATATTACATGCAGCATTTGGTCCGGGTGAATGGATTAAAGCTTATACCAATCAGCAAATTTATTTAAATGATAGTTTGTTATTGGCTAAAGGAAAAACTAAAAAGGAAATTTTTTCGGCACTATATGAACCTTTGTTAAAAATGAATGGCGTTGCTTATGTAATATTAATTAATGAATTAGGACAAGCAACTTTAAATTCAAACATTAAAGAATTGGTAATCAATGGTATTTACCCTAAACGATGTGGCGATATTCAAATTTTATATGAACCATATTGGTTTGAGGCGTATCGGCCAACAGGCACTACCCATGGTTCGCATTTTAGTTATGATACACATGTGCCATTAATATTTTTTGGCTGGAAAGTTAAACCGGGTGCACTTTACAGAGATGTGCAAGTAACCGATATTGCACCAACTATTTCTGCTTTATTAAAAATATCGGAACCAAATGGTTGTGTGGGAACAATAATTCCGGAAGTGGTTAAATGAGATAAATTAACGTGTAGTCAGCAATAAAAATCATGAAAAAAAAATTAGGACTTTTAATTGTAGCAGGAACAGTGTTGTTAACATTTGTTGTGATGTTAATTGTATTTTTTAAACAAAAAGATGAAAATAATTTTCATCAGTCTTCACCAAAACCTACACAGGTGATGGAAAATAAAATGGATGAAGAAAAGCAACATGAAGACCGGGAAAAGTTTATCGAATTAATGCATAGCGCAGCTCCGGGAACCAACTGGAGAAAAATGGATGCTGATTTACGGTATCAGAAAATGAAGGAACGTGCAGCAAAAAATAATATGCGCATTACAGGTGGCGAATGGGATACACTGGCATCAGGCAATGTAATTGGAAAATGGGATGAACTCGGCAGCTTTAATACATCAGGCAGAATATGGGCTACTGATGTGGATTATACTACTGATAACATTTATGCATTTACCGATGGTGGTAATTTATGGAAAGGAGAAATAGATGGCAGTAACTGGAATGTGATAAATGATAATTTTAAAATAACCGGCACCCATTTGTTAAGAAAAATTGATGGTCGTTTAATTGCTGCATCATCAGCATGGGGAACTCAGGGTGTATTTTATACCGATGATGAAGGTTTAACCTGGAACGAAGCAACCGGTTTAGAAAATATGGAAACCTGGGGCAATTTATTTGATGCGGAAATTTTGGATGATGATTTACATACCATGTTTGTTTTAGTTTATGAATGGGATTATACCAATTGGTATGATATCGTTTCCATATATAAATCTACCGACTTAGGTGCTTCATTTGAAAAAATTACTTCATATGATGTGCCCACTTATGGTGGTGGTAATCATTTTGTATTATGGGCGGCATATAATGGCGCACCGGTATGTTATTTTATTGAAAACAATCATGTAAATATGATTGACGCAACCGGAACCATTACTGCAGTTGGAAATTTACCTGAGCTGGAAGACGGTGATATCATGCTTTGCGGATTTGAAGGTGTTACGGCAACAAGTTTGTATGTAGCACATCATAATTATGTAAGTGGAGAAACAGATTTTTATAAATCGGGCGATAATGGTGTTAACTGGTCGGCAACCGGAAATATAGCTGAAGGCAATTTCAGTAAAAACAGTTTTTATTGTTCACAAAAAAATGAAGGCTATTTATATTATGGTGGTGTTGATAGTTACCGCAGCACAAGTGCAGGTGCAAGTTGGGTAAGAAATAATTATTGGTATGAATACTATGATAATATCGAAAATAATTTACATGCTGATATTCCATTTATCCATACATTTATTGACCCGAGTGGTGGGGCAGAAATGGTATTAATTAGTACAGATGGTGGTTTATATCGTTCAGATAATAATGGATTAACATGGAATAATTTAACCGAAGAAGGTATGCGAAATGCACAATATTATGATGTATATACCTATCGGTTTGTTACGGATATTATTTTTGCCGGCGCGCAAGATCAGGGTTATCAGCGAAGTGCTTATGACATTGATGATAATTATTATTTCGATCAATTAATTAGTGGTGATTACGGACATATTGTATCGCGCAGTGGTGGTGATAATATTTGGTGCGTATATCCCGGATTTGCGATGTATATAAATGATGCAGCAGCGAGTTCCGATTTGTATTTCTGGGATTTTCAGGGAACGGGACATTTATGGATGGCGCCAATTATGGCCGATCCGTTAGATGATGAAGTGGCTTGGTGAGGCGGTGGTTCCGATGCCGGAGGCGCTTATTTATGGCGATTAGAAAAATCTGGCGGAACAATAACCGGTGTGAAACAACCTAAAAACTTTTCAGTTGCCGGAGGCGGTTCAATTTCTGCTATTAATTATTCACCTATAAATCCAAATTATTGGTATTTGCTTACAACCGGCGGTAATTTTTATTATTCAACTGATGCAGGTGATACATGGACAATGACTTCCGGTTTCGACGGACCGGGTTCGCATTATTTTTATGGCGCCAGTATCGAACCATCTAAAACAACATTAGGTGTGGTGTATATTGGGGGAAGCGGATATGATAATCCGGCAGTATATGTTTCTGAAGATAATGGTGTGAGTTTCACCGGACTTACAGATGGAATGCCTTCAACATTGGTTTACGATTTAGCAATTTCTACCAACGATAGTTTATTATTTGCGGCTACTGAAGTTGCTCCTTATGTTTATGTGAAAGCAGAAAATAAATGGTATGATTTATCAGGTGTGGACGCACCTTTGCAAACTTATTGGAGTGTTGATTTTGTTGATGAAATTCAATCTGTGCGTTTTGGAACTTACGGCCGCGGTACCTGGGCGTTTAAATTGTATGAAGAACCTGAAGTAATTGCTGTTGATGATATTAATGATGTTGAAGTATTAAAGGTTTATCCAAATCCTGCAGTTAACAGCGTTCAATTACTAGTGAGTGCATTTATACCGGATGCAACAATTGACATTATTGATATGCAGGGAAATATTGTAACATCAAAAAATGCTGCCATCAACAAAAATATTCCTTACAAATTAAATGTAAATAACCTTGGAGCCGGACAATATTTTATCCGGATAACAGGACGAGGTGCGCCTTTAATTGAAAAACTGATTATAACAAAATAGGCATAAAAAAACCGCATCCAGATAAAAGATGCGGTTTTTTTATTTTAGATCGGTTTACAATTTTTCAATTTTTTGTGAAACAATTGTTCCGTTATTATTTATTTCCACGAAATAGATACCAGCTGCTAAATTGCTGATATTAATTGTTGTGTTAGATGATGCTGCAGAAGTTGTATTTACTACTTCACCAACAATATTTTTTACCTGAATTACAACATTTCCTGAAAGCGGAGTTGTAAATGCAACCTGAATAAATTCATTTGCCGGATTTGGAGATATTGTAATATTGTTATCAAGGTCATTTACAGCCAGGTCAACACCTACTTCAGTTGTTTGGCATGTGATGTCATCACAACCATAAACATTTACAATTGATAAACAAACTTCATAAAGGCCTGCTACAGCATAGGTGTGCACAGGGTTTAATTCGTTTGAAGTATTGCCATCACCAAAATCCCAACTCACTGATTCAGCAACACCTGAAGTTTCAGTAAAGCTGATGGTTAATTCATCCTCTGCAGATGTAAATGATGCCGGTGCAGGTTCATCATCAATTAATAAAGAAAGTGTATCGTAAACAAATCCTGATTGTGGATTATATAAATATAATTCTACGCTTTCGAAACTTTCAGCAACTGCATCGTGTAATGGAATAATTTCGATAATACCTTCACTTTCAAAAGCAGGAATAGTAAGTTGATTAGGAATTAATTCATAGTCAACACCATTTGTTGCGCTACCTGCAATATAATAATCAATCACTAAAGGTTCTGCACAAGGTACTTCGTTCGTAATTTTGAAATAACCATTTGCACATTTTTCAACGGCATAGGTTAAATCATTATCTGCTAATGTTTGATGTTGCATGCGCAGACTGCCTAATGAGCCGGTTTCTAAAAACACGCCTGAATCGAGAATGCCATCACCAGCATCAGCAACAGCCATTTTCATATGATAAGTGCCACCGGCAGTTACCGGAATTGTAGCAAGTAAAACGGTAGTTAAACCATCATATTGAACATAGGCAACATCAGATGCATAAGGATCAGAAAAACCATCACCATTATATAAATAATATTCAGGATTTGTTGCATCATTAATATTATTAATTGTTACAGGTATATCAGTACCGGGAACAACTGCAATATTTACAGGTGTTAAAATATCAGGGCCACTTACCCAAAAAGCAAATACATCATTAAATCCGCTACCAACAAATTCAGCATATTCTTCTGAGCCAAATACATATTGTAATTTAAGTGTATCGGCTGCAACGTCCATATCAAACTCAATAATACAGGCATCATAAGTTGTCCAAATGGTAACTGCATCTAAATCGGCGTCACCTAAAGTACCGTTGTAACCGGAAGCAGAACCCATATTATTTGGGCCAAGGGTATTTAATAATGTTCCGGAAGTAAGTGCAATTCCGTTATCGATGCCCACATTTGCTGAGGTTGCATCAAAAAAGCCGGAAGCACCATCAGCACAGGTTCGTTCAATATTTGAAACAACTATACCGGGACCTGCAAGGGAGTAAATAAAGGTAGTATCGTTTGGTTCATCGGTTACGACGAGCTGAGCTCCTGCATTAAATGCAAGCGGCAAAACGAACAAAGGGAGGAGTAAAGTTTTTTTCATAAAAATTTGATTTCAATCTAAAATTAGTAATTCAGATGGAATATCGGGGCTTTTTATGGAGTTTTGTTTCCGAATGTCCGCTTTTCAATTTAAACAATTTACGATATATCAGGATAAAACAGCCATGAAAGTGGGCACCGATGGGGTTTTATTAGGTGCCTGGGCAGCTCAACGGATAGGTGGAAGTGCCATTTTGGACATTGGCACCGGAACGGGATTGATTGCCCTGATGCTAGCACAAAAATTTCCTGCTGCAGCCATTTGTGCTATTGAAAGAAATGAAGACGCATTTGTTCAGGCCAGGGAAAATATCGCAAATAGCAAATGGAGCAATCATATTCAAATACATCATATTGATTTACAGGATTTTATTTTACAATCAGATTCGAAATTTGATGTGCTAGTTTGTAATCCGCCGTATTTTATAAGGGGTTGGCAAGTGGAAGATGTTGCGCGAAAAATGGCAAGAGATGCCGACCATTTACCGCATGATTTATTAATAGCAGGTTGTAAATCATTATTAACAGCGGAGGGACATTTATATATAATTCTTCCGGTAACTGAAGCTGCATTATTTATTGTGGCTGCTGAAGCAAGTGGATTTTATTGTAATCGGAAAACCAATGTAATCACACGAGACGGGCAGGCTCCTAAAAGGGTATTAATGGACTTTTCTGCCATATCGGAAAGTGTAATAGAAGATTTTATACAAATTGCAGATGCTGAAAATAATTATACTGACGGTTACAAAAATTTAACATCCGACTATTACCTGAACTTCTAAACAAAAAAAAGCGCCCGAATTATCGGGCGCCATGATATTTGGAAACACTGTTTTGGTCAGATTTTAATATCGGTCATCAAAATCACCATCATCAAAGTTATAGCTGTCCTCTTCGCCAAAGTCGTCGGCCATATCATCTATGAACTCTTCCTCATCGAAATCGTCCTCTTCCTCATCTTTTACTTTTTTTCCTTCACCTTCATCGTCAAGGTCTTCATACATATGTTTACCCTCATCGAATCCAAAGTCTTCTTTTTCATCCTTTTCATCAAAGTCGAATTCGTCTTTAAAGTCTTTGTCGTTAAACTGACGGAATTCTTCAAATTCATCGGCAATTTCGTTTAAGTCCTCTTCGTCATCTTTAGCAACTTCTGCATCATCATCATCGTCGTCGCCGAGTTTAGCATATGGAAGGTCTTCCAAACCCTTAAACTTTTTATCATCTACATTTTTGTTCAGGAATTTGTTGAGTTTATCGATATCGGTATTAGACGATATCTTTTCAAATTCATTAATATTCATTTCAAAACCATCAAAATCTTTGTACACTTCAAATTTACCTTCCAAAGGTTTTTTCTTAGGCATAGGTTAATTCTGAATTTTCACTGAAAGTTATCAAATATTTTAATTGAATTATGCAAACGGGTAACAGAAATATTTTTTCCTAATACGTCCATCATAGCAAAAACTGGTGGTCCTTGTAAACCGCCGGCGAGTGCCACTCTCAAAATCGGCATAACATCTCCCATGCCCAAATTGTTATTTTTCATAAACGTTTTAACTGTTGTCTCAATTTCCGGTTCGGTAAAATTAGTAATAGATTCAATTTCACCAATCAAATTTACAAAGATTTCTTTTTTTTCAGGTTTCCATTTCTTGCGAATGGTATCCTCATCAAAATAAGTAATGTCTTCAAAAAAGAATTTACCAGCTTCATACAAATCGGGAATGAACACTGCCCGCTCTTTCATTGCATTACAAACCTTTACTAAATATGAATGGTCAAAAGTAAGGTTTTTTTGTTGCAGATATGGAATTAATAATTCTGCAAGTTCTTCACCTGATTTTAATTTAATGTGTTGCTGATTAAACCACTTTGCTTTTTCAGGATCGAAACGTGCTCCCGATTTCCCGATACGCTCAAAACTAAAGGCCTGAATCAATTCTTCGCGTGAAAATACTTCCTGGTCGGTTCCTGGGTTCCATCCTAAAAATGCAATAAAATTAATATAGGCTTCAGGTAAAAATCCTTTTTCTTTTAATCCCGAAATATTTTGTTCTTTCCAGTCGAGCGAATAAAGTGGAAAACCATATTTATCGCCATCGCGTTTACTTAATTTTCCGTTGCCTTCGGGTTTTAATATAAGCGGTAAATGCGCAAAAGCAGGCATTACATCTTCCCACCCAAACATTTTATAAGTCATAACATGAGTTGGTGCACTTGGCAACCACTCTTCACCGCGCACCACATGTGTAATTTTCATCAGGTAATCATCCACCACATTTGCCAAATGGTAAGTAGGCATGCCATCACTTTTAAATAAAACCTTATCATCCAGCTGCGACGAATTAAATGTTACCCAGCCTCTGATGAGGTCGTTAAATTTAATTTCTTCATTGCGCGGCATTTTTATTCTGATAACATAAGGGTCGCCATTTTGTAATCTGCGGTCCACTTCATCTTTACTTAAAGCAACTGAATTTTGCATGTACTGACGGGTAATGTGGTCATATGCCGGAGAAGGATTTCCCTGTTCCATCATACGGTTGCGCATAGCTTCAATTTCTTCAGGTGTGTCGAATGCATAATAGGCATGTCCTTTTTCAATAAGTTCATCAGCATATTTGCGATATAACGCTTTGCGTTCACTTTGGCGGTAAGGCGCATGCGGGCCACCTATGTGTACACCTTCATCAAATTCAATTCCGGCCCATTTGCAACTATTTATTACATATTCTTCGGCACCGGGCACATATCTGGTTTGGTCGGTATCTTCAATACGTAAAATGAGTTTACCACCCATTTTTTTCACAAATAAATAGTTATACAGGGCGGTTCGTATACCTCCAAGGTGCTGAGCCCCGGTCGGACTCGGCGCATATCTTAATCGTACTTGTTGCTCCATTTCTTTTGCTGTAAGTTGCAAAGTTAATGGCATGTGGCAAATTCAGCTAATATCTGCGGTAATTACCTGATTTTTTTTGCTTTTAGATTTCAAACCGATGTTTACTTTAAACCTTTAGGTATAATTTTTGTCAATTAGGTAACTTTGCGCGAATGTATTTTATAAAAACACCCTGGTATTTAAAAAGTGTGTATCCAAGTTTAGTTTGGGATATGCCTAAACCAAATACCGTTTACCTCACGTTTGATGATGGTCCGGTGCCGGGTGTTACTGATGTTATTCTGGATATGCTTAAAGCGCAGTCAATAAAAGCAACTTTTTTTTGTATTGGCGATAACGTGCAAAAACATCCGGAATTATTCAACAGAATTAAAAACGAAGGTCATGCAATTGGCAATCATACCTATCATCATTTAAACGGATGGAAAACAGAAAATCCTGTTTATTTTGAAGATATTGCTGCCTGCGATGAAATAATACATTCCGAATTATTCAGACCACCATATGGTAGAATCGGATTTAATCAGATTCAGGAATTGAAAAAAAAATATACCATTGTAATGTGGGATGTTTTAAGTGGAGATTTTGATTTAGATATAGATGCAACACAATGTATTAAAAATGTTACTGAACATGTTACCGATGGTTCCGTAATTGTTTTTCACGATAGCGAAAAAGCTAAAGAACGTGTATTACCTGCATTGCCGGAAGTGATTGAAACACTTGTAAACAGAGGGTTTCGATTTGAATCAATTATTCCCGGTATGCACAACGGTTTAGTTCCCACACATTAAAAAATAATACTCAAATAATTAATTATAATGATTGATACGCATGCGCATATTTATTTACCGGAGTTTGATCACGACAGAGCTCAAATGATTCAGCGTGCAAAATCGGCAGGTGTATCTAAAATATTATTACCTGCTATCGACAGTGAAGTAATAAATGAAATGCTGCATCTTGCCGAAACTGAAAAAGGATATTGTTTACCAATGATGGGATTACATCCCTGCAGTGTTAAAAATGAATTTGAAAAAGAATTATCCATCGTAACCGAATATTTAAATAATCCGGAATATGATTTTATTGCGGTGGGTGAATGCGGATTAGATTATTATTGGGATAAAACATTTGTGCCTCAACAAAAAGAAGCATTTGCTTTTCAAATTCAATTGGCGAAAGAACATAAATTACCGATTGTAATTCATTCAAGAGAATCAACCGACGATTGTATTGAAATGATTGCACAATATAAGGATGCAGACCTGCGTGGCGTTTTCCATTGTTTTTCCGGAACCATTGAACAACTGGAAAAAATAATAGCACTTGATTTTTATGCCGGTATTGGTGGCGTGTCTACCTTTAAAAATGGCGGACTCGATAAAATTCTTACAGAAAAACATTTACAACATGTATTGCTGGAAACCGATGCGCCTTACCTTGCTCCGGTTCCTTTTCGCGGCAAAAGAAATGAACCGGCTTACCTTAGTTATGTGAAAACCCGCTTGAGCGAAATTTTACAAATTGACCCTGTTATCATCGATGAAGTTACTACAGCAAACGCGCAGCAATTGTTTTTTTGAGGTAATTGTCTACTCGTATGCTGCGCTTATTTTCCTATTCGAATATTGCTGTAATAAGCGCTTTTGTGTGGTTAACAGGTTTTAAATGATAAAATTGAGCGCTTATTTTCTTACTTTTGCATTTTTATTGGAGAGATGTCCGAGTGGTTTAAGGAGCACGCCTGGAAAGTGTGTATACCCCTAAAGGGTATCGAGGGTTCGAATCCCTCTTTCTCCGCTGGTATTAGCAATTAACCGCAATAAAATTTCAGCACCGGCAATTAGCTTACAATGAATTGCCATCTCTAATTAAATAGTAAAATGCAGATTTAAGCTTTGAAATTATTTTACTTCAATACCGTATTTAATTTCATATTTTTTACTCAAATCATTCTGCCAGTTTTCAACTTTTATTCTTTCACCATTAATAAATATATTGGTAAGAATACTTGTTTGCATATCTAAAGCATCACCTTCACATACAAAAAGGGTAGCACTTTTTCCTGCGGTTAATGTGCCATAGGTATTTTCGATGCCTAAAATTTTTGCATTGTTTAAAGTGATTAATTGCACTGCTTCTTCTTTACTTAAACCATAAGCTGCTGCTGTTCCGGCTATAAATGGTAAATTGCGCATACCCCAAAAACTATCACCACCATCGCTCATCGTTAAGCCACATAAAACGCCTGCTTTTACCAGTATAGAAGGTAATTTATAAGGTAAATCAACAGGGTCGCCATCAAATGAAGGCAGCTCATGTGTTGTTTCTATAATAACAGGTATATTATTTTCTTTTAATAAAGTAGTAACACGATAGCTTTGTCGGCCACCTACAATTACAATTTTAATTCCATACGTTTTTGCAAAATCAACTGCGCCAATAATTGCTTTTTCGCTATTTGCAGCAATAAACATTTTTTGTTTTCCTGCAAAAATGTTGCGCATAGCTTCAAACTTTAAATTTTTCTCTTTATGCGTTGCCACAGTGCAATATGCTTTAGCCTCAGCCATAAAATTATTTATCATCAATAATTCCTGATTATACGTGCTGCTGATTTCATTAGTGCCTTTCTGATAATTATAACTGTAAATACCGGGCCAATACATATGCATGGCATTATCCGGCACCACAACTGCATCTTCCCAATTCCAACCTGCCAGTTTCATAATACTGCTTTGTCCGCTGATTACAGCTCCGCCCGGAACAACTTCTGCAATTAAAACACCATTGCTACGTACGGTAGGAATTACTTTTGAATCGGTATTATAAGCAATAAGCGACCTCACATTCGGATTAAATACACCAACCTCATACGCATCGCGTGTTGCACGAACTGCACTGAATTCAATTAAACCCAAACCTGAGCCGGTGGCAATAAAACCGGGATACACATGTTTGCCTGTGCCATCAATCATTGATGCGGTATTAGCATCAAAACCATCGGTTTTTGCAACACCTGCATATTCAATTTTGCCATTTTTAAATATTACGGTACCATTATTAATAACGGTGCCATCACCAATATGTAAGGTAGCATTTGTAATTACAACCGGAACCTGTTGAGCAACAACACAAAATGCCATTAAACAGATTATGGATAATATATATATTTTTTTCATGATTCTCCTTTTAATATTCAATGTTAATTTTATTATTCACCCTGCATAAAATCAAACTGATCTTCGCATTCGTATAATTTATTTTCTTTTACTACAACCGGAATTACCGGTGCGCCACCATTTTTTTCTGCAATCATTTTTGCAATAATTCTTGAACGTTCTTTTGCAGCGGCTTGTAATAACATATCCTGTTGCATATAATCGTAATAAATAATACCGTCAATAATTGTTTTTTCTGCTATGGCATAAATACTTAACGGGTCAGCACTCCATAAAACCACATCTGCATCTTTTCCTTCTTTAATACTGCCCACGCGATTGTCGACATGCAGTAATTTCGCCGGATTCAGCGTTACCATTTTTAATGCATCTTCCGGACTCATACCCATGTATTTAATTGATTTGGCAGCTTCCTGATTTAAACGGCGCGCCATTTCTGCATCATCTGAATTTATTGCTGTTACTACACCTTCATTAGTTAATATGCCGGGGTTTTGCGGAATAGCTTCTGCCACTTCATATTTATATGCCCACCAGTCGGCAAAACTGGATGCACCTGCGCCGTGTAATTTCATTTTATCGGCAACTTTATAACCTTCTAAAATATGGGTGAATGTATTAACACGAAAATCAAATTGATCGGCCACCTTCATCAGCATATTAATTTCGCTTTGCACATAACTATGACAGGTAATAAATCTTTTTTCCTGCAATATTTCTGCGAGTGCTTCCAATTCTAAATCGGTGCGCACTAATTCTGTTTTTGAATTTTTAGCCGCTATGTATTCCTGAGCACGTGTAAATCCATCAACAAAAACCTGCTCAACACCCATTCTTGATTGCGGGAAACGAGTCGTATTATCATCGCCCCAATTACTTTGTTTTACGTTTTCGCCTAAAGCAAATTTGATAAAACCGTCAGCACCTTCAAATTTCATTTGCTCAGGTGCTAAACCCCATCTTAATTTAATTAATTGTGTTTGTCCGCCAATGGCATTTGCCGAACCATGTAAAATATGTGCGCTGGTTACACCACCACTTAATTGTCGGTAAATATTAATATCATCACAATTAATTACATCACCAATGCGCACTTCAGCACTTATTGATTGGGTTCCTTCATTTACACCTGATGTAACGGCAATATGCGAGTGTTCATCTATAATTCCCGCTGTTAAATGTTTACCGGTTCCATCAATTACCAAAGCGTTTTTTGCAGCAATATTTTTTCCGATTTTAATAATTTTTCCGCCTGATATCAATACATCATAATTATTTAAAATGCCTTCTTTTTCGTTTGTCCAAACTGTTGCGTTGGTTATTAGAATATCCTGTTGTTTTGGTGCTTGCAAATAACCGTATGCAGTAAACGGATACATCACTTGTCCATAAGGAATGGTATCTCGTTTTAAAGTATCATCTTTTTCAGCATACACATTGGTGTACTGTGCATTCCATTCAACCCATGTGCCATTAATTTGTCCGCTGCCACCAAAATTTTTATCTTGTTTCCAACCGCTTAATCTGAACAACTCAACACCATCACTAAATGATATTGAAATGTTTGCATCGGTAATATTTCCTGATGCTTTTAGTGTGTCGGTATTTTTAATTACAGCATATTCAGGTGCATCAACTTTACCACTGATAACCAATCCATACACACGATTGCCAACACTTAATTTATATACACCACGCGCATCAGCAGCTTCGGGTTTAACAATATATTGTTGACCATTCACCCAGTTTTCATAAATTACCGTTTCCGCATTAAAAATATTTCCGGAAGTAATAATAAAGTTTGCAATTTTTCCTGAAGCTAAAGTGCCTAATTCATTTTGTGATTTAATTATTTCTGCAGGAATAGTAGTTAATGCCTGTAAAGCCATTTTTTCGCTAAGGCCATACTGAACGGCTTTTCTTAAAGCAGGTAAAAAATCAGCTTTGTTTTCCAGACCGTCAGATGTAATACTAAATTTAATTCCGGCTTTTTCCAACATCGCACAATTGGCAGGTGCCATTTCCCAATGTTTTAAATCTGATATACTTAATAATTCCGCATCATAAGGGTCGCTAACATCGGGAGTTTTTGGATAATTTAATGGAATAATTAAGGTAGCACCTGATGCTAAAATTTCATTTACGCGTTGGTATTCATTGCCACTGCCTTTTACAACAAATTGAAATCCGAATTCTTCACCAATTTTATCTGCACGTAATATTTCGAGTTTTTCATTTGAATCAAAAATTTGCACCAGCGATTTATTATTATTGATTGCCAGCAATGAAATATTTTTTTCAATTTTATCTCCACCCTTCGCATACCAATCTGCATCGTAAAATGTTTGTCGCAGTAATGCAATACTGCCCATTTCCGATGTAGGATAGTCCTGTGTTGAACTGCCCTTCATAAATGAATAATGACTGCTCACATTTTCTTTCAACAACATTTTTCCTGAAGATTCATTTCCTAATAAAACAAGAGCACCTGTTCCGCGCATAATGCCATCTTCACGATGTGTTAAACTTGCACCAAAACCGGCACCACGAAATTTGCTACCTGAAGCGGTATCAGGCGAAAAAACAGTAAATGCCTGAAACTCCGGTGTAACTGCCTGATTCCAGTTTACGGCATTGGTATTATTATTTACCATTTGTGGTCCGCGACTGCGATCAGGATTTTCTTTTGCGGGAATTCCATATCCGGCATTCAAATCGATAAATGAAGGATAAATATATTTTCCTGTTAAATCAATAATCACGGCATCAGATGGTATTGCAACACCTGCACCTGCAGCAACAATTTTTCCCGATTTAATCAGCAGGGTTGCATCATTGGTTGTTGTTGATGGGTCAATTACTAATGTTGCATGCACAAATGCATACACTTTATCTCTTTCATCTGCCACTCCGTTTACCGGATAGGTAGATTGCGCAAAGCCGGAAATAACCAGCATTCCGATAAAAAAACTCAATAAAATTTTCTTCATAATCGTGGTTTGAATAAACTTGCCCTGATAGATATTATCCTGAAAAGCGCACTAAGATAAAAATTGCCCTGATAATCAATGGTTAAACCTTTTTAAGATTTTTCCCGTCTTATAGCCTAAATGACATAATTATGAACCACTTTAACATTTAAGTGGAGTAACTTTAGCAGCAAATGTGGGCAAAAAAAATTGGTTTATGTTTTATCATGGCTGTTCTGTGGGGCAATGCTTTTGCCTTTCACATTATAGGTGGTGAAATTATTTACACCCGCACTACAGGCAATAATTTCGATATTGTACTTAAAATTTATCGCGACTGTGCCGACCCGGAAGCCGCGCCATACGACGATCCGCTGCAAATTTACATCTACGATACACTTGGTGTTTTGATTCAAACACTGGACATTTATTTCCCCGGTGCCGACCTCATTGACCCGGCAATTGTAAGCCCCTGCATGAATGTATATCCCGATTTATGTGTGCAGGAAGCCATTTATGAAACTACAGTGAATTTACCACCCCGGGCAGGTGGTTACGACCTGGTTTACCAGCGTTGTTGCCGAAATTCAACCATTATCAATATTGAAGAACCGGTTGCCACAGGTGCAACATATACAACCCATATTCCTGACCCGGGCGCTATTATCAATTCCAGTCCGCGGTTTAATACGTTACCTCCGGTTTCACTATGTGCCGGTTTCCCTTTTGAATTTGACCATGCTGCAACTGACCCTGACGGCGACCAGTTAGTGTATGCATTTTTTACACCTTATTCCGGAGCAACTTCCGATGTGCCTGACCCGGACCCAGCGCCGGCTCCACCATTTAATGAAGTAATTTTTACACCACCGTTTAACGAAGGATATCCCATTTCATCTGACCCGGCTTTTACCATAAATAATGTTACCGGATTTATGGAAGGAACCCCCGATATGATTGGGCAATATGTTGTTGGGGTAGAGGTAAAAGAATACCGCGGCGGTGTATTAATCGGTACCCATTACCGCGATTTTCAGTTTAACGTTACCGACTGTGAGCCTACTGCAGTGGCTAATGCACCGAATGTTATCAGAAATTGTTCAGATTATACCGTAACATTCGAAAATTATAGTTTTGGGGCAGATGATTACTATTGGGACTTTGGAGTTGATGGCATCACAACGGATACATCTACCCAAAAATTTCCCACTTATATTTTCCCGGATACAGGAACTTACGAAGTTATGCTGGTAATTCTGCCCGGTTCCGATTGTTCCGATACCGACTATATTCAGGTTTTAATTTATCCCGGTTTTGAAGCTGCAATTAGTTTTGATAACACCTGCGCTCAAACTGAAGTGGCATTTACCGACCTCTCAACTACGGTATACGGAAATCTTACCAACTGGTCATGGAATTATGGTGATGGGGGCGGAAGTTCAATTCAAAACCCATTTTATGCTTACGATGGCCCCGGCGATTATATGATCATTTTTAACGTGACTAATTCGGTAGGCTGTGAGCTGGAAGTGATTGACACCATTACCATCTACCCAAAACCTTTCCCATTTTTAACTTTCGATAATGTTTGTGAAGACCAAATCGGTACAGTTTCAAATGCTTCTGTAATTATTGGAACTAGTGAAATCACCGATGTGGAGTGGATTACACCCGATGGAGGTTATGTAAATGCCGATTCATTCGACTATTATTTTGATACTGCCGGAGCTTACCCTGTTGCGTTAATTACAACGAGTAATTATGGTTGTGTAGATACACTTTTTGATACTCTAATTGTTCCTCTACCCATAATAGCAACCGAATTAAATGATGTGACCATTTGTGAAGGCGACAGCATACAATTATTTGCCGACGGCGGAACCTATTACAATTGGCTGCCTGCTACACATATTTCATCGCCAACCGAGCAGTCACCCTATGTTTGGCCGACAACAACGACCGAATATGCAGTAATTGTTTCAGATGAATGTACCAGTGATACTGCATTTGTTATTGTAAATGTTTTACCTGCACCAAACCTGATTGCAGGCCCTGATACAATAGTTTATAGTAATCACCCGGTTCAGATGTATGCGACCGGAGGAATTAGTTATGAATGGAGTCCGGCTACAGGATTAACGGATGCTTTTATTCCTGATCCGATTTCGATGCCGGATGAAACGGTGCAATATATTATTACGGCTTCCGATGAATCGGGTTGTACGGCCGTTGATACGGCATTGGTATATATTATACCAAGTTGTTTTCATTATGTAACTGTGAATGCATTTTCTCCCAATGGCGATGGGGTAAACGATAGATTTCGCTTTGTAACTTCAGGAGATGAGGAGCTGATTACAATGCAAATTTATAATCGCTGGGGAGACATTATATTTGAAACGACAGATCTGGAAAACGGGTGGGACGGCACCGACGGGTCAGGTCGTGAACAAGAGATAGGATCATACATTTACCGGCTTATTACTATTTGTGATGGAATTCAACAGGCATTAAGCGGAAGTGTAACCCTATTACGGTAAAATTTATTTTCTTAACTTTAACACCTTAACCAAACTGCGCAATGAAAAAACTCAGGCTTTTGCTCCTCCTCATCCCGATGCTTGCATGTATTCAACAGGTTAATGCTTCGCATATAATTGGTGGTGAAATCAAATATGAATGTATAGGTGAAAACCAATATCTGGTTACCCTTATTTTATATCGCGATTGTACCAGTCTTACCCCTTTTGATAATCCGGCTTACATGACCGTGTTTACGCAAGACGGTGAATACGTTACCAATTTTACTTTAAGCGCTCCGGTATTATCGGATGTTCCTGCTGAATCGGATAACCCTTGTTTGGATGCACCCGATGATATTTGTGTTGAACAGGCCATTTATACTAAAACCATTACATTGGCTGCCTCTGAAGTAGGCTATTTATTAGTATATCAACGTTGCTGCAGAAATGCAGGTATCGTAAACCTGAATGCACCTGAAGATACGGGCGCTACCTGTACGCAGGAAATTCCGCCAAATTCAGCGGCTGAATGTAATAATTCACCTTATTTTAATGATTTACCACCAACAGTAATTTGTTTGGATGACCCAATTGTTTTTGATCATTCAGCAACTGATATTGATGGCGACTCATTAGCATATTCATTTTTCTGGCCTTATGATGGTGCCGACCCGGGTGCTCCGGCTCCAACTATTGCATCAGACCCACCATATGTTGGTGTTGTTTATGCAGCAGGTTTCGATGAATTTAATCCTATTACTGCAGCACCTGCTTTTAATGTTGATCCAATAACAGGCTTATTAACCGGAACTGCAATTGCAGAAGGAAGATATGTGGTTGGTGTTGTTTGTGAAGAATATCGCGATGGCATTTTATTAGGTAATCACATTCGTGATTTTCAGTTCAACGTTGTGGCATGTACCGGCAGTTGTTGCACAGTTATCTATTGAAGATGTTATTTTTAATGATATCGATTCCACTGCAGTGTTTTTTAGATTGCACAGATTTTTTGGTTGAATTTGATAATTTCAGCACGGCGGTGACTCTTATTTCTGGGATTTTGGTGATGGCGGCTTTCAACTGAAGTAGATCCACACATATTTATGCTGATACAGGAATGTATTATGTGACCTTGATTGTTAACCCGGCTTTACTTGTGCAGATACTGCTTTAGGTGCTGTTGGTGTTTACAATACATTAACCGCAGCTTATGATTTTCTGCAGGATGTTCAGGAACACCTGTTGTGTTTGATGACAATTCTACTTCAACTGAAGCAGGCGAAATAAATGCATGGGATTGGGATTTTGATGATGGTTCCGCATCAACGGATGAAAATCCTGAACATGAATATGCAGATGGTGGAACATATACCGTTACACTCACCGTGCAAACAGATAAAGGATGTGAATCTAGTATTGCCTATGATATTCTCGTAGAACCCGGACCTGATGTGGCTTTTGATGTGGATGATGTTTGTCAGAACGTTGAAGCTGAATTCGATAATAATACAACCATTACAACAGGATCAATAAGTAGTTATGCCTGGGAGTTTGGTGATGGTTCAACTTCGGCAGAAGATAATCCAAGTCATTTATATGGAGCACCGGGAACGTACACTGTTACTTTAATCGCTTTTTCAGCAAACGGTTGTTCGGATACTTTGATGCAGGATATTTATATCGGTGAATTACCATTTGCTGATGCAGGTGAAGATGACACTGTAGCCTATCTTGAAACCTTCCAGTTAAATGGTTCAGGTGTGGGTGATTTTTACTGGTTGGCAGGTAATCCGATTATTACACCGGCAAGTATTTCCAGCGTTACAGTAAATAATCCTACTGTGGAATTAACTGAAACAACAACATTTACATTAACCGTAACAAGCCCTGATGGTTGTTCCGAAACTGATGATGTTACTATTTATGTGACACAATATACCATTGTGGAAGTGCCTAATGCATTTTCACCGAATGGCGACGGTTATAACGATGAAATTTTTGTGTTGAATCACGAAGTAAGTGAGTTGCTGGAATACACCATTTATAATCGTTACGGTCAAATTGTATTTACAACAAGCGATATTAATGGTGGTTGGAATGGTATGGTAGGAAATGATGAAGCGGAAATCGGTACTTATATCTACCTGGTTCGCGCTTATGATATGGATGGAGTTTTAATTCAACGACAAGGAAATATTACTTTAGTAAGGTAATTTCTCATACAACTTAATACTTGAATAAGTAGCTTTGCACTGAATTTTATTCAGCATGAAAAAGCTACTTATTTTTTTTGTAATTATTTCAGCACTTTCATTTGCAAGTTGCTCACAATCTGATAAATCAAACCCTGCAACTCCTGCTGCTGTTGTAACTCCGGGCGAACAGGTTTATATTAAACATTGCAAATTATGCCACGGCAGTAAGGGCGATCTTGGTTTAAGTGGTGCTGCAAACCTGAAAATTTCAGCACTTAATGTTGGTGAAGTTACACAGGTAGTTGCAGAAGGTAGAAAAGCCATGCCGGCCTGGAAAACGCAGCTTACACCTGAAGAAATTCAACTGGTTGCAAATTATGTTGTGACCCTGCGAAAAAATTAAATCTTGATACCCGAAAAAAAGTTGAACATAATTGGATTAATGTCGGGAAGTTCACTCGATGGGTTAGATATTGCTTATTGCGAAATAATTACCGGTAGTCGTTTTCAATTTAAAATTATTGCTGCAGATACAATTGCGTTTAATGCAAATGAGCAATTAAAACTGCGCAATATTGTTCCCGATATTTTTAATGATTATAAATACGAACATCAATTTTTTGCTGAGTTATCTGCAAAAGCGGTAAATGTTTTTTTGGGAGATAATAATTTATCCAAGCCGGATATTATTGCATCACATGGACATACTGTTTATCATTTTCCTGCTCAGGGTAAAACTTGTCAGATTGGAGATGGACAATTACTTGCAGATTTAACCGGATGTAAAGTAATTAATAATTTTCGGCAGGCGGATATTGATGCAGGTGGACAGGGAGCGCCATTGGTGCCAATTTGCGATAAATTATTTTTTACGGATTATGATGCTTGTTTAAACATTGGCGGGATATCCAATATTTCTTTCGAAACAAAAAACGGACGTATTGGTTTTGATATTTGTGGTGCTAATCAATTACTCAATTATATTGCATCAACAGTAGGTCTAGAATACGATGAAAACGGAGAACTGGCGGAAGCAGGTAAAATTGATATCGATTTATTGGATGCATTAAACAACTGCAGTTATTTTGAAATGCCTTATCCGAAATCGCTGGATAATCATTTTGTTCGAAAATATTTTGTTGACCGTATTGCCGCCTGTGATATTCCTGTTAACGATAAACTTGCAACGGCAACTGCACATATCGCCCAACAAATTGCAGCAGTAATAATTAAACATAAAGCAGAAATTAAAAGTGATTATAAAATATTAGTTACCGGTGGCGGCGCATTTAATGGTTTTTTAATTAAAAGCATTGAAGAAGCTGCACAAATAAAAATAAATTTGCCGGCAACTGAAATTATTCAATTTAAAGAATCGCTGGCAATGTGTTTAATGGGGGCGTTGCGATTATTAAATCAACCAAATTTTTTACCTTCGGTAACAGGAGCAACTGTTGCTGTAAGCGGAGGTGAAATATTTTTACCGAATACGAAACGGAATTAAAAAAATAAAATAATGTCAATACATCTGATTACCTTTCAATCATGATATTAGTAACCGGAGCAAATGGATTAGTGGGCAGTTATTTATGTCGTTTTCTTGTAAATCAAGGCAATCAGGTGCGTGCTATTAAACGACCGGAAAGTAATTTGCGTTTGGTTGCTGATATTGCAAATAAAATTGAATGGGTAGATGGCGATGTGAATGATATTAGCAGCTTGGATGATGCCATGCTGGGTGTGGAACAAATTTATCATTGTGCTGCGGTGATTTCATATGTGGGAAAAAATGCCAATCATTTAATGCAGGTAAATGTAGAAGGAACGGCAAATGTGGTGAATTTGGCGCTGGATAATAATATTAAAAAACTGGTACACATCAGTTCCATAGCAGCACTGGGAAGAACCGGAAAAAAAGATGAAATAGTAACCGAAGCAACACCCTGGGACCGCAAAAATTTAACCTCCGATTATTCTATCAGTAAGTTTCTTGCAGAGCGGGAAGTGTGGCGTGCAATGGCTGAAGGATTAAATGCAGTGATTGTAAATCCATCTATAATTGTTGGTGCCGGAAACTGGGATAGTGGTTCCTGTAAATTATTTACAACTATTTACAACGGATTTAAATATTATACTAACGGTGTAACCGGTTATGTTGATGTTCGTGATGTGTTAAATTTGTTACCGGTTAATGGAAAGCGAAATTACCGGTGAACGATTTATTTTAAATGCTGAAAATGTTTCGTATCAGCAATTTTTGGGCGACATTGCAAAAAATTTAAAGGTGCAGGGGCCAACTGTTTTGGCTGGAAAAACATTATCGGGTTTAGCCTGGCGGGCAGAATGGATTAAATCACTTTTTAGCGGTAAAGAGCCATCTGTTACAAAACAAACTGCAACAATTGCAAATAAAAAAGTGTTTTTCGATAATAAAAAAATACGTGAAACTTTAAACTACGAATTTATACCGGTTGCAAAAAGTATTGCAGATGCAGCGAAAAGTTTTAATATGGAAAAACAAGATAACCAATTTCATCCCTTCAATTTTAATATGGCCGGCTTAAAACATATTATTTTCGATTTAGATAATACCCTTTGGGATTTTTCAGGAAACTCGAAACGTATTCTTGCAGAAATATTTGAAAAATTTAATTTGCGTGAAGCAGGCATACCTGACTTTGATAATTTTCATCAGCAATATAAATTCAGGAATGAATATTTATGGAACCAGTATGCATTAGGTAATGTAAGCAAAGATGAAGTGCGGTTAAATCGATTTTATGCTGCATTTAATGATTTCGGAATTAATAATTATGTTTTAGCAAATGAAGCTGCCGATCACTATATCTATCACACCCGTAGACAAACCGATTTATTACCCAATACATTGAATTTATTAAATCATCTCAAACAAAAATATCAGTTTGCATATTATTACCAATGGTTTTGATGAGGTGCAATATTTTAAATTGGAGAACACAGGTTTGAAAAACTATTTCCATACGGTAACCACTGCAGAAGCTGCCAATGCATTAAAACCGAATATTCGCATTTTTGAATATGCTTTAAATGCAATAAATGCAGAGGCTGCTCAGTGTATGTATATTGGCGACTCACCTGAAGTTGACGGACATGGTGCATTAAATGCAGGAATGCAATTTGTTTGGCTTAATACCGAAGGCCGTGAAAACAAATTTAATTTCCGTCAAATTGCCGATTTGGGTGAATTGATAACGGTGTTGTAAGCAGAAATAATTTTCTGTTCCGATATGCACTTCCTTAAATAAAAAAATCCCGCATTGCTGCAGGATTTTATTTTATAAATATTCTTTTAATTTAATTATCAGGTGTTTCATCAACTTTCATTGCTTCAGGTTTTGCGGCGCTTACACCCACAGAAACTGGATTTGCAATTTTCACGGTAGTTGCTGCTTCAGAAGTTGTAGCTGCTTCGGTTGATGTTGAATTTGATGCTTCTGTTGAAGTTGCTGCTTCAGCTTTGCTTGCACCATGACTGCAACATGCACCTGTTTTTGTTTCAGATGAACATTTTACGGTGTTGGTAGTAACATCTGCAGCTTTAATTACAGGAGTTGCCTGTTCGGTTGCTGTTGTTGTATTAGAAGTTGGAGCAGCAGTTTGAGCAAAAGATACCGAAGCACCAAAAGCGATTATAACTGCGAAAGCAAATAGTTTTTTCATAGTAACAAATTTATTTTATAGGATAAAAATAATACAATTATTTGGTTCTGGCAATACGCGCAATAACGGTTTGTCCACCTTTAACTTTTCTCCGATATTCACCCCTCAACCTTTGAATCGAGTGGTAAAAATAAGTCTACCCTTGAACCAAATTTGATAAACCCGAATTCAGAGCCCTGGGTAACTTCATCACCTTCTTCAACATAAAACTTGATGCGTCGTAAACGGTTCCCTGCAATCTGGCGCATTAAAATTTCCATGTTATCATCCTCATCCTCAATTACATACGTAGTTCTTTCGTTTTCGGTAGAAGATTTTGGGTCCCCATGCAAGCAGGTATTTTCCGGGATGGTATTTAAAGTATTTCACTTGTCCGCTGATTGGGTGCGGTTAATATGCACGTTTTCACGCTCATAAAAATCAAACCTGCAATCTGCGGTCTTTAAAATATTCGTTTTCGGTAGTTTCTTCAATTACCACAACTTTACCATCCGCAGGAGCAATAATGGCGCCTTCTTCAATAAAAAGACGGCGTTTGGGTTGCGGAAAAACATCATCACAAACAAAATACCACCCAAAGAGGCGATTAAAATGAGGGTGTTGAAACAGTCTTTCTTCCGGTAAAAAGTAGTGCGGCAAAATTTAAAGCGACTAAAAGGCCAAAAAGCGATAATAATGTTACGACCTTCTTTATGAATGAATCTTAGCATAGTATAGTTTCCCTATTGAATAGGGATGCAAAGGTAATACAATTTATACGTCATTTTTGTTCGGGGTTCCTAAACTAGTTAAGTAGTTCAAAACCCAGAGATAGGCTATTGAAAATGGCAGCGCTATCAGGATAAACCCGTCAAAACGGTCCAGAAACCCATGGCGGATAAAATGCTGCCACTGTCTTTGTGCTATGTCCGTTTCAGTAGCGATTCGGCTAATTCGCCCAAAGTGGCGCTCAGCGATTACAATTATTGCCCAACCCATCCATTGAAACAGAGGGTTAGGTCGTCATATAACACACTTAAAACGGCTGAGCAGGACAATAGTCATCAACATTCCTCCCCAAAGCCTTCCCAAGTTTTTTAGGAGATATGCGTTCAAATAGCTTCGTTTTGCCAAAGGCGACCCGCGAAATAGGCAAATGAGTCGTTAAACCAAACCATAAAAGTAGTCCTACGGCGAACCAGGTGTTTATGACATCCTCCTCTAATCCGTAATTGATATAATGGCCGAATGCAATCGGGAATATAAATAATGCCCAATATGTTTAATCCAATATTTGAAACGGATTGTCACGATTATAAAATATTTCCGCAATTATAAATCCCGCTAAAAAAGCAATATTTAAACAACAAGTTGATAAACTGAGCATCAAAAAATATTGTTTAGAATTATAAAAAATATTAAACCAACCAGAATTGCATAAACAATTTCGAAAATCGGTTTTTGTAGAAAGATTGCTAAAAGTTCATATATTCAAACGGGTTGCAGTGCCAATCAAACCAAATACAATAACAAATGCCCACGCATCTAAAAATATGCTGCCTATAATAACGCCGTACCAAGTAATCCTGTTATTATTCGTAATGCCAAATTTTTCATTCGGGTAAGTTATAAATAAAATCAAGTGCTTCTTCAGCTTGTTTAAAATGGACGATAACGATATTCCCGGATAATATTCCTTCTCCGTAAGGTGAATTAATTTATCGAACAAAACAACAATTTTTTTGTTCCTCAAGCATCTCCTTTATGTATAATGCTTTCAGATTGTCTGTCGTCGAATACACCATCATCCAGTCTTTTTCCATCTGCTAAACTTAAAGGCGTTTCAGTTCGTTGAAAAGTACCGCAGCAATAAAAATACAAAAGGAATGATATTAATGCGGCCCAGATGTTGGTTTCTTCTGTAATATTATCTTCAATCAAACCCTTATTCAACAGGTAATACGCAATAACAGTAGCAATATTATTGACAAAAATGGGCTAATATGGCACTCCATAAACTTCCGCTGTAAAAATATAAATACCTAACAACGCGCCCATGAGCAGTCTTGGAAAAATCCGAAAAACTGAAATGTATAAAGCTGAATAAAATGCGCTGATCCAAATTGCCAGGTGTGCTTTTAGCTGCTCGAAAATATAATATTTGTAATATGCCTCTGAAAAATCTCCTCACCAATTGCGGCAAGAAATCCAATAATCAAAACATTCAAAGAAATCCACCAAATACAGTTGTTCGCAAAAAAACTTCTGTTTGCACTTTAGCTTGTTCTTCGAGTGAGCACATGGTATTTTTCCATTTCATTCCATGCGGCGGGTAAATGCAAATTTTGATTCCATTCATTAATTACGCTGATAAGTGCACCTGATGCCATTAACCCAATTAAAATAATGGTGCCAATGAAACAGATTTTATTTTTTGTCGATGATAAATAACTCCAAAAATTTTCCGCATAAATAAATGTAAATCCAGCAACTAAAATAAACCTACCGACGCCGGTAGTAAACTGATAAATTTTTAATGCGCGTTCCTTGTTAAAGTCATACGCTGTCGCTGGAAGTAATTTTTCGAATCCGTAATAAAATTTAAAATCCATACCGGAAATACGGCATTAATTTCTTCAACCACAACCATGGCAAAAATGGTTTCGCCTATCAGGTATATGCCTAATAAAATTAATAATTTACCATACCATGGAATTGACTTGATGCTACCTTTCAATGGGTAATCTTTAAGGTGTAAAAATAGGTAAATACGAGCATCCGACAAGCGCTTTAACCCTGTTTAACCACTTTCGCACTAACTTTGACCCGCATGCCTCAAATAGGAGATATTAAATTGCCGGATTTTCCCATCCTGTTGGCGCCCATGGAAGACGTGAGCGACCCGCCTTTTCGCGTATTATGCAAGGAGTTAGGAGCAGATTTGATGTATACCGAGTTTATTTCTACTGAGGGTTTGATTTGAAATGCCGAGAAAGTCTGAAAAAACTCGAATTCAGAAACTGAACGGCCAATTGGCATTCAAATTTTTGGCGCAGACATAAGTAATGAAGGGAGTTGCGCCGAAATTGTTGGGCAAGCAGGCCCTGATTTGCTGGAGAACAATTTAGCTGTCCAGTAAAAAAGTTGTGTGTAAAGATGCAGGCGGTATTTTAAAGGATATACCGCGTATGGTTCGGCTTACTGCAGATTGTAAGGCCACAAAATTGCCTGGGTTATGCAAAAACTCGCCTCGGCTGGGGACATAACTCCAAAAACATCATGGAAGTGGCTGAAGGCTGCTTTAGGGATATTGGTATTAAAGCTTACCATTCCGGAAGAACCCGTGCACAAATGTACAAAGGTGAGGCAGACTGGACCTTGATTGGTGATGTAAAAATAATCAGCGCATCAAGTTCCCATTTTCGGCAATGGCGATATAGATTCGCCACAAAAGGCATTGGCAATGAAAACCGTTATGGGTAGATGGCATTATGATTGGGCGCGCAGCTATTCGGTGCACCTTGGGTGTTTCGTGAAATAAAACATTTTTTGGCCACGGGGTGAAGAATTATCACCCACCAACAATTGCCGAACGCGTTGATATTTGTCGCAGGCATTTAATTAAATCTATTGAATGGAAAGGACTGAATATTGGTGTATTTTAGAAATGCGCAGGCACTATACAAATTATTTAAAGGTATTCCCAATATTAAATCATACTCGCAAAACAACTGGTAACCAAATTCGTTAGAAGAAATTGATGAAGTGTTATTGGAAATAATCAGACTTTCAAATGACAATGTTGAGGTAGGAGTTTAAATTTTTTTGTATATTTATTTTCTCAATTATACAAACCTCCTATGAAATTAATACAGGTATTTTATTTTTCCTTCTTTTATTAAATAGGCAAAGCTTACTGCATCCATCAGAATTTGCAACGGATTGGAGCAGAAATGGTGGCATGGTTTCGTGTGGAATGGGAATGGACTTTGAACAAAATGTATCATTATCTTGGTCAAAGCAGGATACCATTTTATTTGGCCAGGAATGTAGCGTCTTAAGTAAATTTTATATCCATTTAGTGAAGAAAAAGTAGCTGATATTTTGTTTATCAAAGTGGAACACTGTTTTTATGCGATAGATTCATTAGCCGGAGAGTTGATGGATACCTCTTTCATATTTTATATAATTTTGCGGCTGTGCCCGGCGATGTTTGCCGCTCGGTATTGGCGACTATTTGGGGTATGAGGATATCATTTGCGGAGTAGAGCCTGAGCATATGTTATGGTTGATTCGGCAAATGTTGAAACAATAGCCGGACTTACGCTCAAAAAAGCTCTTTCCATTCAGAGTCATATTGGGGTTACTGGATTTTGCCCGAGAGGCTGTGAAATATTTGGTAATAAAAAATATTTATTTCCCTATTCGGATGTTATGTTAAAGATCCTTTCCTAACTATTTGAATTATTATGAAGACCCAAATATTGGTCTGATTCAATTTTCACCTTATGGTTGGCTGAGCTTAGTGAAGTAATAACAGTTTCAAATGAATTATCTCTTTATCCCATGCCTTTTTCATCTTATTTTAATTTGAAAAGCGTGCAAATTGCACAAATTTCAATTTACGGTATTGATGGGGTTTGAATTATATTCAAACAAATAATGTTTATAACTACAGTAAATATAACTCCAAAGTGAAAGGTGTTTTATTGATGAAATTAATTTATGAAAAAACAACAAATTTCGTAAGATCAATTTAGTGAAGGGTTTAAGAAGTAAACTTTATTTGTTACATGAATTATTAAATTATTTCCTCACTTAATTTTAATAAAATTAATGAATTATGAAAAATTATACCTTTTTAATTATAGCAATATTTTTTATTGATAGATGTTTTTCCCAAACAAATAATTTTGCTCCAATTGGTGCTACCTGGTATTATAGTGATATTTACGATATTGACTATGATGACACCTTGGACATAACCGGGTACAACAAAGTTGAAAGTATTGCTGATACCAATATCGGCGGAATAAATTGCAGGGAATTAAAATTTAGTTTTGTAAACTTACCGGCGGTTTAGAAGGTGAGTTAAAATATTATGTTTATGAAAACAACGAAAAGGTTTATTTTTTAATTGGAGATAAATTTAAACTCGTTTATGATTTCAGTGGTGCAGATTGGTTTCCCATGATGTGTATTACAACTTCGGTGATTCCACTTTGATTGAGGTTGATTCGGTAACTATGGAATTGTATGATGGGGTATTATTGAAAACCATTCATACCCATATCAATTTTGATTACGATTTGTTTTTATACATCAAACACGATTGTTGAAACAATAGGCCCACTAGGTTATATGTTTTTATATTATGGTGGAGATGATTCTTTTCCGCCAAACGGATTGCGTTGTTATGCCGATGACGCAATTGATGTTCAAATAAACGAATCCATGCCATGATTCTTTAACGCCAAATAACCGCTATCAATCAGATAACAAACGAATTGGGAATAAATGTATATCCCAACTGACTAACGGAATTGTATTTGTTGATTGCTCAAACATTAATTCCAATGATAATAATATACTTATCATCGATATCACCGGTAAACAAATTTATTCAACAAATTTAACGGCTCCAGAGTGTAAATAAAATTGACATCAGCTCAATTCCAAACGGATTATATATTGCAGATTTAAAAATGGTGATGGGGTTTTGGATTCGGTTAAAATTGTGAAGGAGTAAAAATTATGAATGAATGTGCAAGAATAGGTTTGCTATTGTCATTCTTTATTTATTGGGTCAGATAACTATTAAATAAAGCAACAGCAATATTGTTTCAAATTTTGCTGTTGCCAAAATAAATATTAGAACTTGTTGGTCATGAATTCAATAAGCTTTCATCACTCATTTTTACGAAGTAGACACTTCGGTTTTGCTATTCTTAAATTGAGGAGTCGTAGATAGGAAATGGATAAATTGTTCCTGGGCTTGTCCAGTACCTGTAACATGCACATGTGTAGCATTTACCAAATGTGATGCTATTTCTTTAAAAAATTTTAATTATAGATTGCTCATGGTTGTTTGAGGTTTTTCCGCTCCGAATTTGGGGGATTCGTTTCCCCTTTTATGTGAGCAATTATCATTAATGGGCTGTCTTCTGTATTTCCGCCACCTACTACTGTCGCGTTATAGCCTCCATCAGACCCAGAGTTGTTTTTGATTGTTCATCAGTAATATTTTTAAGGGGCAATAAATGCCGTAATAACCGTGCCTCGAGGGGCGATGGCGTATTAATGGAGGAATTCCCGCTTTATTATCATCAAACGCCCAAATGCATGCGCCGCTGAGAAATAATTTTGCGGATGTTGTATAGAACAAAAGGTATAGATTTATTACCAATGCTGATTGAAATAAATATTCTGATCGATAAATATTTATCGGTGCACCACAAGCAAAGAGTTTGCCAAATTGTTACGCACAGATAAAGAAGCCGTAATTAGTCAACACACAATATTTAAAAAGGATTAGTTTATTACGTGGATCTAAGAAGTTTTATTAGCATATTAAATAAACAAATCGCCTGTTTTATTTTTCCGTTTACCTATCCTCATTTCAAACCAAAATTGTAATTCTCTTTTCCGATATGGTGAGATGCTTAAACTTGGTTGTATTCCGTCATAAATAGTGTCCGGTATAATTCGAGTGCTAACCAGATATATTCTGAATGATACTGAAATGCCAATTTGGATGTCGTGTTTAAAGTTGGCTCTAAAAGTTCTCTCTTGATTGTGGGTTTTTATATTGAACTATAGCTAGATATAATACTCTAATCAACGAGTGGTTAAAGCTAGTGGATTTCTTAATTTCATCGGAATGAATGGCAGACAAATAAGTAAAAATGCACTATCCGGAAAATATTTTACAGCTTGTAATCCATAATATTGAATGTTTGATTGTTTTGACGTGAGTCGTTCAATTATAAATTCTTTATCTTGTTGTTGCTGAAATTTTGAAAGTGCAATAAGTGCATTATCATCTTTTTCGTTAATTAATATTTCACGTATTCTATTATAGTAATGTGGTTCAGGTTTTATTTTTTTTAAAACTTCAGATTTAGCATTTAGTTTGACATTTTTACCGAATATTATAATACTATCAATTTTTTTTCTTTCAATTTCTGTAAGTTTATAAGCATCTAAATTAACATGTTGTGGTGTTACAACTTCAAGAAAATAATCGCCAACACTTAAAGAACTAATTAAGCAACCCTGAAAAGTTGGAATAATTGCAGTGTCTGTTAAATGCTTAATTAAAACCGAATAAATATTTGAATCCTTTCTTGTTGCCAGCGCCTCAAAAGAATAACAACGTACTACACCATTTTTGTGATCTGTAAGTGCTATAAGTTCTTCATTAGTTGCATGCTCCTTTAAAGCAATATATCTGTCCCATTGATCGGTCCTAATTCCTACATATCCAACTCCTTACTTTCTTAGCCATTATCTTTGGCAATACCGTTTACGATTTTCTCAATTTCCGGTCTAACTGTTTGGCCAATTAGCGTTGACAAGACTGTTAGGGTATATATTAATAAGGTCGTTAATCTTTTCATTAAAACACTATTAATTTTTGAATATTTGTAAAGGTTGGGTGTTTTCCTAAATATGTTAATTCGAAGTTACAAATATTTCAGTAACTAAAAATCTCTCAGCAGAATAAAAAATCCACCTTTTGCAAATGTGTTACAGGCTGGGTTTCTACCACCCTTTTTTATAAGATTGATTTTCTAAAATCTATTTTTATCCAAATAGATAATGAGATGGCAAGCCCGATTACTGTTGCCCCGCATGAACGGGCATTCCAACACAAACGTTTATTCGAAGATACAAATTTTCATAACCATCAGTCGCCACTGATTTGCGGTGCGCGAAACCCACCCTATTGTAAATGTGCTGTTATTCTGCTGTGGGTTATTTCTATCCTATTCTTAATTTCACGTACCATTAATTACTTTTTTGTCCCAATTGATCAGTAGATTGCGAACTTCAGTCCAATACTTTTAGTTCGTCCAAGTTTCCTTGTCTTTAGCATTCACGAATTTTTCTCCATCAAAAATGCATAGTCCTTGCCAACTTCCAAACCAAATTTGCCCTTTTTTATCTTCGAGAATACTAAGTGTGACATTGGAGGTTAAACCATCATCTGTTGTGAATTGCTTGAAATTATTGCCATCATAACGGTAAACACCATAACCTTCAGCCGTAAACCAAATATTCCCTTTGCTATCTTCATAAAAATTATAAGCTTCTACACCTGCGATAATTCCATCCATCGTGAAGTTGGTATATGTTTTACCATCAAATTTGCTCACACCGCCATTAAAAGTCCCAATCCAAATATTTCCATGTTTGTCTTCTAAAATATCTGCAACATTATTATCGGTGAGTTCTTTTTTAGCTGTTAGATGAATAAATACTCCATTTTTATATTTAAAAATTCCATTCCCATCAGTAACAAACCACATATTTCCTTTGTTGTCTTCAATGATTTTAAAAACCAATTTATCAGATAGCATCGGTTTTGCATTTTCGACTTTTAAAGTTGGCAATGAAAAAGGTATAAACTGTTCACCATTAAATTGACAAACTCCTCCAATTGCCCCAACCCAAATAAGCCCGTTTTTATCTATTGTTAAACCCCAAATTTCTGCATCCACACCTGGCAGTCCTTCTTCGAAAGAGAATGTTTTAAATTTTACACCATCGTATTTTATCAGTCCTTCGGATGTTCCGAACCAAATATTACCTATTGTATCTTCAACAATCTCTAAAACCCTAAAATGTGGGCTGATACCTTCAATTGTGATTTTTTCAAGTATTCGTCCATCGTAACGGATAATGCCATTTCCATTTGTTCCAAACCAATAATTCCCTTTTTTGTCCTGATACATTGATCTTACAAACTCTCTTACCATTCCATTTAAATTGGTATGAATTTGCGGAAAGACTGTGCTTTGATTTACAGTGATTGGTTGTGTGTTTACTTCATTCTCCAATGTATCAGTAACAGATTTTTCTTTCACTTGTCCTGTGCAAGATGAGAATTGAAGTGTCAAAAGAACCAAAATTAAATTTGTTGTTTTGAATAATATCTTAATGCCAATGTTTGTCATATTGTTGCTTTTATGTGCCCTTATTCTTGTTTGATATCTTTTAGCTTGTTGGTCCCGAAGTAAACAATCTTATCGCAATACGAAATGGATGAATTATTTCATTCTCTCCTCCACTAATTGCTATTAATTGTAATTTTTCAGCAGTCTCATCGTGTAGCTAAACACAAAACCCCAATTTTGCCAATCTGTTTTTAGCGGTACGTTGTTTTTTGCCTTGATATTAATTTGTTTATCTCCCTTGTAAATTAAAAACTGTTCCTGCTGGGTCTTGAATCCAATGCATATTCTTAGGAAGTTTTTCAATTTCGTCACACGTCTCAACGCCATTCAATAGCAAATAACTTGTCGCGTCTGCTACGTCTGGAACAGTAAGCTGCAACCAGGTTTCTGAGTGTGTATAGTTGTCAACGCAGTCTAACCAAATAACATTATTACCAAACTTTACTTCGTGAGTTCTTGAAATGGTAGGATTGTCAATAGGCTTCTCTTCAACTTCTAACTTCAAAATATTTTTGTAAAAAGCAACCGTTTGGTCGTACTTACTTTTCGGAATTTTTATCGCAATGTTAATTCCGGCTTCAAATTTTATATCCATTGTCGTTTTGATTTTTCTATGCCAAATTACTGTTTTTTCAATTCTTTGGTTCTGTCGTGGGTTCGTTCTGTGTCTTTTTGCAATGACAGCTACTGTGTTGTAGCTACCCGAAGGGCGGGACTTTTACCGCAAGACTTTATTTAAAAATAATGTTTGATTAACCAAAAAACTGTCATATGAGGCATTGAACCGCCAATTTCTTGAAGGTGCTGTTATGCGTTCTTATTTTTTACCAAGGTCCGTTCTTTGTAACATTTATAAATCTGTCATTTTCATAACGATATGCTCCACCATAGCCCACAAACCAAAGTCGTCTTTGCCGGTCTTCGTAAATTTGAAAAGTCAGTGGACCATAATTTCCTTCTTCTATTCGATATTCAGTGAGTTTTTCACCACTTAATCTGTATATACTGCGAGAGCAATTAAACCAGATATCACCCTTAAAATCTACAATTATACTGCCTGTTCCTTTGCTTTCCTCAAAATGCAATTCTGAAATATTGGTAAGGATATTCTCATTAAGATAAAAAGTCCTTTTGAAGTCGAAACCCAGAATCCACCTTTTTGTCTTCAACTATTTTGCTAACAAAATTTGTTGGAACACCTACTTCGTTTGAAATATTCTTTAAATTTTTATTTGTATATGAAAATATACCTGCATTAATAAAACCATATTGTTCCCTTACTATCTTCAAGTATACTATGAATCATTTTGGTGCTGATACACCAACAGTTGTATCCATCTTCCCTTCCGGCAGGTCGAAATTATTGAATCCTTGTCCATTAAATATACAAGCACCTTCTATTGTCCCAACCCAAACATTACCATTGACATCCGTCTCAATGCACCATACATCATTGCTTATTAAGCCATCTGATTCGTAATAATTGGTCACTGATGTACCGTCAATACTGCTAATACCATCAGTATGTCCAAACCAAATTATCCCATCTTTATCTTCTGCAATGTCTTTAATTGTTACTTTTCCGCCTGATTCACTTCTAATACTATCAATATAAATTAACGAATCGCCAGCTAGTTTGAACGCTCCCCCCTGGGCTCCAAACCAAATGTTTCCCTTGCTATCTTGAAAAATAGTCCTTACAACGTCACTTATCTGATTGTTGAAATTTGGAAATATATCTGTTCCCTTTTCTTTTATTATATTTTGTTTATCAGTTTTATTCGCTTGCCCATTACAAGACGTTATAAAAAAAAACGCAATACCTGTAAACCATTTTATTCCGTAAAATGATGAATTCTCTTTTTCATTGAATCTCTATTTATATGACGCACAATGTTTTTGCAGATTTGCGATGAGATGGAATTTTATCACAAATGTTTCATTCGAAGATACAAACTTTCTTTAAAGACAAGGCTGTCCTTAGCGAAAACCCGACTATTGCAAATGTCCTGTTACTGTGCGTTTTTTTGTCCATTGTCATTTTGGAAATTTTGATAAATCCAACCCAGCAGATTCAACATAAATTTCATCAAAGTCAGCGGAGTCAGTCACACCAATACCACCTTCCGGTTTTAATTCTGTGTTATCCTCAAGAATAATTCGAAAATTAAAGTTATCTATGTTAGAAATTCCTTGCTTCTCAAAATGTTGCTGAATAGTCTGCTGATATTTTTTGTAATTGTCGTTTGCGATTAAGTTACCGCCAATTCCGCCCATACTTTCTTCTATGATTAAAAAATTAACTTCTCCAATTTTATCATTGTCTATGTATAGATAACCTTTCATTAATCTTGTTCTTCAATTGTAATGTTTAAATATTCGCTCTCTATTTTGATTCCGAGTAATAGGCCAATGGTTTCATTGTCGGCAGAAACTATGAGCAGTTTGTATTTATTATCTTCACTTGAAATTTCAACATCTTCTATCGCTTTAATTCTAAAGGTCATTGAAAGTGATTGGTTAAATGGCACATTTATGAACCAATTTTCTTGCACTGTGCCTTCTTTTAATTGTCCGATTAAATAAAATTCGTTCCTGCGTCTAATCGCAAAACTGTCAATTACCTCAAATTGTCCTTGTCTTATTTCTGTGTTCATTGTCGATCTCATTAAAATGCCCTGTAACGTGACGGGGCTTTGCGTTCGGGCGGGTTTCGGAGCACAGCAGCTAGTTTTATTACTTATGTTTAATTGAAAAACTACTGTTGAATTTTGCACTTCAGCCCGCCTGATGCAAAACCATTGTTATAGCCAGTTTTTCTTTTAGTCTGTATCTGTGATGTCAATGATTGTGATTTCATATTTTCTCTTGTCAAAAAGTAAAATTGAATAGTCCCAAGCAATGTCGTAAAACCACTGTGATGTTTCAATTACAAAGTCATACGAATTGAATTCTTCAAATCTATTTTCAAGCTCGTTTTTTACAAAGTCCGTAGCGACTGTCCAAGCGTGTCTTTGGTCAATCTTTTTGTAAGCACCACCAAGTCCCATAATTCTTGAAAGTCGTCCTGGCAGTTCATAAATGTCTGTCCAGTATTTTACATTTTTGACCTCTGGTTTATTGTCTTTAATTTTCAAGTCCGTTCGATAATCATCAAGGTCTTTGTGTCTGAAAATATTTTTTAGAAAGTCAATTTCGTCCAAGCGATTTCTTTGAGCGAACCAGTCAAAATGTTGATTACTTGAAACTTTGTATTTGTGAAGTTGAATTCCACCGTTACAATGAGTTTCCGAAATCTTTTCTTTCAAAATATTGCTTGACTGAGACCAATTGTCGAGCCTTGAAAGTCGAATAGAAGTCCAAAGTCCAGTAACCTCTGATGAAGTTGGTCTTTCTTGTTCCCAGTCTATTTGTAATTCGTTCATTTGTCAGTTACGGTTATCGTTCTAAAATTGGCTAAAACAGCTTTATATACACAACCTCATTACACAAATTTCTCCCATTCAGCACGATTTACGCAATAAAGTAAGATTCTGCCCAAAACTTGATTGCTAAAAATATGCGTTATTCAATAGTTCAACGCCATAACCCGCAAATTCAAGGTATACCGTGAACCCCAAAAATGTCACATTTTATCAAAATTACAAAAATGCAGCTAAGGTGAGCCGCTTGACTAATGTCATAAAAGTCAGCATCCCACCCACTTTACCCTGTCACAAAAAAAACCTAACTATACGAAAAATGACTGCCTTGAGTTGCACTGCTCCTAACATTTTGAAACAAATTCAACGAGTTTTTTACACAAAGATTCGGTTCCGTCTTTGTTGCGTTTTCAGCTGTTTCAAGTTAAACTAGTAATTTTCATGTCAGCAAACAGATAAAAAAAGGACATTGCATAACCACCGCCAATGCTCAAATCAAAACTAAAAAGATTGACCGTCACTTTTTTATATCGACGAAAAAATAAAGTAGTATCTGCTTCTTGAGCATTAAACTATCACACCAAAGCAAAATGATACTGTCTTGGTCAAAATTCTATAAAGTTTATTTGTTAGAAGTCATTAAAGAGAAAAATAGAAAATCTGTTGAAGGCATTTCAGTAAAGTCCAAATTGTGCGCAATTGTTACAATTTGCCCACGATGATACGTGCCGTGATTAAATAAATGTTGCAGATATTCTACAAGTGTAAGGTTTGCTTCAAACCAAGGTGTTTTGATATGCACTTTTTCAGATAATTCCTCTTCTGTTAATTGGTTTACTTTCTCAGCAATAATTGACGATCTATTTAGTAATCCTTCAAATACCTCCTTGGGTTTTAGGTCTTTTATATCATATCGATTTACGGCATCCGTGTTTTTGAAAAGGTTAGTACACCACATTTCTTCAATAGCCCAGATATGGTTTAAAGTTTGAAGTATACCGTTAAAACTAGATTGAACATCTTTTTGAAGTTGTTCTTCTGATTGGTTGTTTAACCATTTTACAAATTGCTGATTAGCACTTAAATTGTAAGCTGCATAGCTTGAAATTAATTTTTTGATACTCATTTTATTGCTTTTTTAATTATTACAATACAAAAGTATAATGAGCTTGTGACAACAGTATGTCAAGGGTGTTTATTGGTCGTGATATTTTTCAAAAAACTCTTGTAGCGTCATTTTATGAGGTGTGAAATTTTCTCGTTGAACTTGCAGTTTTTGAATTCTGTCCAACCGAAAATAGCGAAATTCTTTGCGCAGACGGCAATAGGCAACCAACAACCAACCTTCTGAGATGTTTAATAAAGCAAATGGCTCAACAGCTCTTTTACTATCTTTATTTTTTGCGTTGATGTATTCAAAATTTACAAGATAAAAATTGGTAAGTGCAGTTTGTAAAGAAGATAAAATGTTGCTATTTATTTCATAATTATCAAGTTTCGCAAATTTTGTTCTTAATGAAAGTAAGTTAGCTTTGTCTTTCTCGGTTTGTCTTAAAACTGCTTTTATCTTGTCAATGGCTTCGCCATAATCTTTAATTAATGAACTGTCTCTATTTTTTAAAACCAATTGTTCTGAAAGAATTAATGCGTTTGCTTGGTTCTCAGTAAACATAATTGGTGGAATTTTGTAACCTTCCATCAAAGTATAACCTTTACCATCTTCTGTCAAAACCGGAACACCTGCTTGTGCTAATGCTTTTAAGTCCCTATAAATTGTTCTTGTGCTAACGCCAAATTTTTCAGCAAGTTTAGTAGATGTTACAAGTCGTCTTGCTTGCAACTGTGTTAAAATTGCAACAAGTCTTGAAAGTCTTTTTGTATCGTTATCATTCATTCTACAAATGTCTGATTTTTTTTAGTTTTAGTGTTTCCTAAAATGGCATATAACGATTTCGGGATTTGCGAAGAAGCGGATTTCGAAGCACTAAACCATCTGCCAGCACGAAACTTAATACGAAGCATAATGATTCATTTAAGTACTGAACGCGCCTTTTTGCCAAGCGTCTGTAAGCAGTAGCTCTTTTGTCTATCGAAGTTTTAGTTTGCATTGTGTTGTCGTCTAATTATTTCGTCCACTATTTCTACCGCTCGTTTGTATGTAATTCCGTTTTCTTGATCAAATGTCAAACGATGTTCTTCTTCTATTGATTTGATTTCTGGAATTAATCCAACTTCTTGCTCTATCGCAATTGTCTTGATGTTTAATGTGTCGCCATAGGTTGGAACAATTGTTTGTAACCAACCAAAATATGGTTCTTCTTTTGTCCTATTTATATCTTCCCACAAGTCCATTCGTTTGCCAAAGTTGTCAGCACTTATTGATGTCCACACTTTAAAAATTAAATTCTCGTTATGGTCAGTTATTGGAATTGTCAATCTACCACGATGAAAGAAATGGTGTTCGTCCACCACACATAAACTCTCTTTAAGTTCAATTCGTTTTTCTCGTTCGTTTTGTGGAACAGAAAAGTAATAATCAGGATAGTCAGACCCAAAGCAAAGCGGCAACTCGTCATAAACCTTTCCGCAACAAGAACACTTGTAGATCGGTTTGGGTTTATCTTTCTTTAAGAATGAGAAAAGTTTCATATTTCTATTTGTCGTATATCTATTTAATGAAATAAACTTAATAACTGCAGTAACCCGTTATAGTTCCAGTGTGCTGATATAGGCTTTAAGCAACACACAGTTAATCTAACTATATTTTATCAATTTTTTGATTGTCAAAGTTTTTGTTGCCTTCTTACTTTTCTTTTCATGATCAAATTGCTTGTTTGCAGTTTCAATCAAGTCAATCCAGTCTCCGCAATACATAGAATTTATATCATTCTCATCTTTACCTTCAATGTCAAAAGTAGCGTTTACGCCAACTTTTCCGATCAGTTCAAATAAGTGGTTGTAGCTTTTTCTGAATCCATTCGCTGGAAACCATCCTACAAAAGCTCCACCTAAAGTTTGGGGACAATTTATATACAAAACTTCAGACCTTAGAAAGTCTATAACTTCCGGTTTTTCATTTTGATTTATTCTTGTCAAAGCAATAAGGTTAAATCCAAATTTGGACTTGTGTTCAGCCGCAAGTATTATTGCTCCTCCAAAGTTTCCATTCAACAACTTAAAAGATAAACAGTCACCTACATTAAATTTTGAATTTTTGGGCTTTCTCTTAGCTAAAGGTTTTGCCTTTGGTTTTTTAATTTTTAATAAAAATTTGTCTAATACGATTTTTCTTTTTTTGATATCATTTTCTTCACCCTTCAAGCCCCGCCATATATTTAAGTCAATTCCGGTTTCAACTATATGGATAACTTTTTCAAAAACCATTTTGTCTAAGGAAACGGTTTCCCATTGTGCTAAAGCCAATGCAAGCCAGAAATTGGTAAATTCCTCAGGATCATTAATTAAATCAGAATTAGCAGCTATAATGTTTTTAGAAATTTGTTCAGATTTCAGACCGTCATTGTAGTAGTTGAAAAATTCTGCGTAAATGTCAGAGGAAGTGTCATTTTCTTTAATTCCGGTTCCCCATGTTCCCATAATTTCGATGTTGTTTATAATTGTCTTACTACGTATGCGCTTATTGCCGATACCGTTTTGCAGATTTGCGACGGACGCGATTTCCACAACAAATTATAAATCGAAGATACAAATTTTCTGTGGCTACTAAACTATCAGCTGAGCACGAAACCTCGCCTATTGCAAATGTGTTGTTATAGTCTGTCTTTCTTGTTGTCTGTTTATTTGTCATTAGTTTCTCTGTACTATTTGTGGTCTTGTTATTACCATTGTCCGCCTGGTGAAAATAGAAATTCGATTGGCGTGTCAATGTCGTAAAGCCATTGATAACTATTGTTGTCTTTTTTGCAAAATGGCTCTATTAAATTTATCATATTTTCATAGCTGTTTCTCGTCAAGTCGCAGAAAAAAGTTGAATTGTCATTGCTATTAATACCTAAGTCTATTTCTGAAATGCGCAATGTCAAATTACAATTAATTGCTTCTATAAAATCTATTTCCTTTAAGTCAAGTTGTCTGCTGTTGTCAATAATTGTTTGTTGAATTACCTTCTTAAAATTGTCGGCTTGAATTTGGTCAAAGTCATAAAGCCGAACAAGTTGGTCAGTCACAACTCCGGTAAATTGTCCGGCGTTACTAATGTTGTCAAGGAATTCAAGTTTCATATTAGATTGTCATCTTTTCAGGTTGCCTATTACGTTCTGCTGCTTGGCCAAGGTGCCGATTTAACCACAAATCTTCAACCAAAGCACACACTTCAAATTTATAAAAAACTTTCATACGAAGCACTGAACCCCCACTTTTGGCAAACCCCTATTAGCAGAAACCGTTCTTACCCTCCGAAGTGATCTTGGTGCAAGTTTACACTCAGCCAGAGCGGTCGTAAAAAATAAATTTGTGTAAAAGTGTGGGATTGGTTTTGAATTATATTATTACTGCCCCAATTTTCAACGATTTAAATTCCAAATAGCAAAATTTAAAATCGTGGCGAATGAAACCCATGAAATATAGGGCACAAGCAACCAAGCAGCAAGTTTTGAAAAGTTTGAAAAAGTAAATATGGTGATTATGATAATAACCACCATTAAAATAATATCAAGTAATGCAAATGCCGGGGAATGAAAGTGAAAGAATATAATGCTCCACCAAAAATTAAGAAATAGTTGTAGTGCAAATAAGAAATAAGCTTTGCGTTTGTTTGGTTCAGTTGAGTTGTTGTTCCAAATTATGCCTAACGAAATTCCCATGAGCAAGTATAGCGTTGTCCACACCGGCCCAAAAAGATATGCAGGTGGATTCCATGTTGGTTTGTTAGTGTGTCAAACCAAGGGTTGTTGTTTGCACTTGCTAAAAGTCCACTGATTATTCCTACACTTTCGCATAATATGATTGCAATGATGAATTTCCATGCAGTAGGTAACCTTTTTGTTGCTGCCATTGAATTAAAATTCTTTACTGAGTTTCAATCACCAATAGATAATTCAGTTATTCATTAATTGTTCTTAATAATTATTTATGAAATGATTAATTGCTTTTGACTTTTAATTAAACCTTTAATTCCCCTTCTGTACTAGTAACTAAATTTGTTCCTGTAACAACCGATGCTACCATCTTTAAGAAGTTTATCATTTTGTTTCCGTCTGTATCCCAGTAGTAAGCTGTAGTTGGGGTTACTTTAATTATAGAAATATTAGGGTCGTCCTTACCCTCTTTAAACCAAGTTTTGGCAAGGGGAGTCCATAGTTCTTCAATTTTTTTCTGATCTAAAATTATTTCTGCTTCACCGTTTACAACTAAGTAGCTGCTTTTTGCAGGATGAGAAAAAAAGAGTTGCACAATTTTATCTGCTGCAATGGCCTTATTTTTATCGCTGTTCTTTTCGCTGAAAAACCAAATATTGCCCTGGTCGCAAACTTTTATTGCGGACATAGGTCGGCAAGTAGCGCCATCGTCTGTTTTCAAATTGGTGCAAAAAAGACAAACCATAATGTCATCGACTAAACTTTTCAATTTGTCAATAGCTTCTTTGTTGTTAAGATTTTCTGTATTGTTCATTTTTTATTTTGTTTAGTGATATTACATTTTGTTGTAAAATTTCAACTATACAAAATTGATACTATTAGTGTTCTTGAGCATTTTATAATTAATGAGAATATTTACATAATTCACAGTTTTTATAATTGAAGAAGTCAGTTAATGCATTAGCAACAACAAAACAGCCCCGTTTTGGGGCCCGTCTCTTGATGACCAAACGGTCGGGCATAGGGTTTCTGCTAACGAAAAGGGCTTGGCGACAAAGCGGATTTTTAGGACAAAAGCTCAATAGAATTCCAAATTTTGAACTTCGTATAAATGTTTCATAGAAGCATTCAGCCGCCCATATTGTCAAACCGATGTTATGCGGTTCGAACTTTTGCTCGTAATGTATTTTGGTTTCTTGTAGCCAATATTATTGTGTCAAAGTGAAAATATTTAAGTTAGGATTTTCTGTGTCTTTTTCTATTGATTTTAAAAAATTAAATTTTAACAGAAGATTGTTTGAATTCTGATTCTCATAATGTGTAACTGCAATTATTTTTTTAAATTTTAACGTCTGAAACACGTAGTCAATTACTATTTGCGCCGCTTCATTCATTATTCCTTGTCCCTGAAATTGCGTCATTAGTTCATACCCAATTTCACAACTATTTTTTTCGCTTGAAAAGTCAAATAGGCAAATTGTCCCCACAAGTGTTTTTGTGTCTGTCAAGGTAACCGCCCAATAAAACGTATTGCCTATTCCAATGTTAACATTGATCTTGTTGATGAAATTTATTGCATCTTCAGTGGTCTTACATGGTTGTCTATCAAGAAACTTGTTAATTTCCGGGTCAGAACGCAAAGCAAAAATATCTTGCTGGTCGTCAATTAATAATTGTCTGAGTGTTAATCTTTCAGTTGTCAAAATTGGAAATGTCGCAGAATTCAAATTTGTCATTCAGTTATATTTTATTGTATTGGGTTCGTCATAGCCTGACCGGTAACGTTATGCAGCTACCCGAAGGGCGGGATTTTCACCGCAAAACTTGATTAAAAGTAATAAACTTCCGTTAAGCACATAACTTTCTTTGGAACGCGAAACCCCACCTTTGGGGTAACTGGTGTTAGGCGTTCGTTATTTTATTTCGTTTGTCATTCTATTAAACAATTGTTCTACTTCTGTCCAGTAAGTTTTGTCTTCTGTCTCTTGGTCAAGTAGAAGAAGAGTTGAAAAGAATTCATCTTTTCTTTCTTTGTGTTCTTCAACCAACCTTTGCTTGTCTATTTTAATATTTCCCCATTCATTTGCAACAGCTAACTCAACCTGTTTGTCCATTGCGGCAAAGAAAGATTGGCCAAATGTTTTTATTTTATCTACAAAGTCGGAATAGGCCATTTCAAAACTTCCGTCCTTGGCTGTCCACAAGCTAATGCCATTTTCCAAAATATGTTCTGTGTCCCAAACAATTCTCACTTTATTATTACTTCTGAAAAATGATAAGTTTGGTCCGCCAATTAAGTGTGCAGAGTCAAATGTTCTTTGATATGTCCACGAAACGAGTTTGTCATACTTTTCATAATAAAAAACACTATCTAAATCTTCTTTTTCATCATTAAGGTCGAGCCATTTCTTTGCATCAGATTGAAACTTCTTTAAATCTTTTGTCAGGTTGTAGAAGTCTTCAGGAATTGCCTCTCTTATTTTGTTAAAAATGGCAATAAAGTCTTCAATAAATCTTGATAACTGATAGTCATTGTATGGAGTCTGTTTATTTCCCCAATAGTCAATAGCTTCTTTCGTGTATTCATAAATTGTTTCATTTCCGAAAGTCAACCACAAGTCTCCGTCTGTCAATGCAAACCAATGTAATGATAATTCGGGTTCTTGTCCCCAAGGTAAAATTTTGTTTATTTCTCTTAATTTAAAGTTTATCACTGTCGGTTTTTTATAATGACGCCTAACGTTTTGGCGCTTGGCGAAGAAGCGGATTTCGAAGCACAAAACTGTCTGCCAGCACTGAACTTGATACGAAGCACAAAGCTTCATTTAAGCACTGAACCCGCTTTTTTGCCAAACGCCTGTAACCATTAGTTTTTTTAGTCATTTCCGTTATCTTCTCTGCTTTCGACAATTTTAGATGTCCATTTGTCATTCGTGTATTCGAATAACTTTTCAATAAATACATGGTCATTGTTGTAACTATAATTCTCATAAATTTTTACAGCGTTATTTGTTACAGCTTCTCCAGTTATAGAAAGCACAATTTTGTTTTTTGAAAAACAGTCCCAAACGCTTAATGAGTCTG
Organism: Bacteroidota bacterium; assembly: GCA_016706255.1. Taxonomy (NCBI): domain Bacteria; kingdom Pseudomonadati; phylum Bacteroidota; species Bacteroidota bacterium. The sequence continues at coordinate 225,488 of JADJJZ010000003.1, forward strand.
TATTGTTTTTGCATATTCTATCCATAAGAGCGGACAAACTGTCTCCTGTGCACAAAGTCGTCTTTTGGGTTTTTAATTTTAAAATGTCGAAGTAAGGTTGTTCATTTAAATTTGGTTCATAATAACGGTTCAATTCATCTTTACTTGAATTTCCGCAAATTCCTAAGAACGATTCGTAAATAATGGTGTCTCCAACTGTAAATGGAATCTCAATACTATTGACAATTTCACGTCTTAATTTTTCGGGTTCTGGGAATTTGTCAGTCGAAACCGTGCATTCAGTAAAAATTAAAAGAATGAGAAGTAATAATATGTTTTTTGGCGTTGTCATATTTGGTCTTCTTATATTACTGCTAACGTTTCTCAGCTATACGCAGGCAGGGATTTTTACCACTGAACTTCCTACGAAGAACTGAACTTTAAATTTAGCACTTTCCTGTCCTACGAAGCACGAAACCCCTGCTTGCGTATAGGTGATGTTATAAGCTGGCCTTCTGTCTGTCGTGGTTGTAAAGTCCTTGTAAATTGTGAGTTTCGGTGTTGTTGTCAAGTTAAGGTTGGGTCTGTTTGTGTTGGCTGTGGTTAGTGGTTTTAAAATTTTAGAAGGGAAGGAAATTTTAAAAATAATTTTTCTTTGTCCTTAGGTGGGAAAGGTGGAAGCTCTTTTGCAAGCTTTGGTCTGTGCTTGGGCTTGTGCGGCTTGCAAATGTGCTTACACCTGTGCGTTGGCTATTTGTCGTCATTCCAATAATAGCTGTCTGGAAAGGTCGTTTGCCGAATATTGCAGTTCCAACACGAATTATCGTTGAGCCTTCTTCTATGGCTGTTTCTAAGTCGTTGCTCATTCCCATTGATAACTCGTAAACAGGGAAGTCTTTGTCTAACATTTGTAATTGAATTTTTTGAGCAATTGAAAGCATTTGCGAACTTTTTTCTTTTCAGTAGAAAAAGGCCGATTGTCATTAATCCTTTAATGTTTAATCAGTCAAGTTGTTTAATTTGTTGAGTAAAAATCAAAGTATTTTCGGGTGAAACACCAAACTTACTTGCTTCATAAGAGGTGTTAACTTGGATAAAAACATCTAGGGTTCTATTTTCAAATTCTAATCTCTTTGCAATTTTTCAGCTAATTCCAACCTGTCAACCGATTGTATGCAGTCAGTATATTTTATAACTTCCTTGATTTTGTTGGTTTGAAGATGTCCTATGAAATGGGTTTGGTGTGGCGTATTTTTAGTTCTTCATATTTGTCTTTGAGCTCTTGTATTTTATTCTCTCCAATCAGTGTTTCTCCTGATTCAATCGCTGTAATAATATTTTGAGCTAAAACAGTTTTTGTTGCTAAAAGAAGTTTGATTTCATTAGGATTTCTTCCAGAAAATTCAGCTGCTGTTCTAATTCTACGTTTAATATTGACAATGTTTTCGATTATAAAACTCATAATTGTAATTCGTGTTCAGGGCAATCCACTCTCAACTCGTTTTCGGCAAGTTTACTTTTAAGGAGTTTACAGTAGTGCACCTTTGTCCAAGTTGGTAATTGGAACAAGTAAACACATTCTTTGAATGGTAATGATTCCTGATTTGTTTAAGTCATAAATCAATTTCAGCAATCCATTAAGCATTATTGTTTTGTTCCTGTGTCAGTTTTTCAATGGGTTTGTTCTATTGATGAAGCAAATAATGATGACTTTTTGGCTATTTTTTTTCCTTCGTTTGTGAGTGATAGGAAAAACTTCTCGTATCAATGGGGTCAGTCTCCTTTGGTTACTAATTCTTTTAAAAGTAACACTTTTACGCTGTCGCTTATTGTGGCTTTGGTCATATTAAACTCATCAGCCAAATAACCCACTTTGCATTTTTCCAATGAATGAAAATAGATAAAAATTAAAAATTTGAATTTGTATCGGGCTTAATGAGTTTTCTTTGCTTTCATTCCATAATAATACTCTGAATGCTTCTGAAATTCGTTCCAAAGCCACAACAATGCGACTTTCAATTTTTGGTTTTGCTCGTTAAGGTGAAAAGAGGAATAGTTCATTTATTTACAATTTTCCATTTCAATGATAAAATATCCTTTTTGTTTAATCTCTGCTTCCCATTGCGGTCTTACGGTTTCAATGTGACAAAAACTGCATTCTTTTGATGTTAAGGATTGTTCTTCTTGCCCTTTTGTTTTTAAATATTCTCTACCATAAGCGTATATTATGGTAGTATCTTTTATTTCTTCAGGTGCGATAATGTCGAAGTGCATTATGCTACCGTCTTTTGTTACATATGTGTCCCAAACTGCTACTTTCATTTTTTTTGTTTTATTGTTTTGTGCGTTTGCAGTAAATGCAAACAACATTATTGCTATACTACTTAAGATTCTCATTTGTTAGTGATTGTTATAAAAATGCCCTGCAAAGATAGGAATCCTAACAATGCAGGGCAATTTTTTTAACCTTTACATCAGCCATAGAAGCTCCAAAGTTGATGTGCAATACATTTCCGTTTGGTGTAACCAAAGCTGGAACAGATTTTACACCTGCTTTTTCCGCTTCCGCAATTCGGTTACGGTCTTCGCCAATGTGAACGATTTCTACATTAGTTGCACCAATTAGGTTAACGATGTCGTGTTCTGCACTCACGCATACTGGACATCCTGCGTGATAGAAAATTGATTTTGCCATTTTGTTTAAGAATTTAAATGTTGTTTAGCATTATTGCCGCTGCAAATATAGTAAGGAATCCTTACTATGCAAATTATTTTAAAGTTTTTAATGCGTTCAGTTAGATTGTTTTATCTGGATTTTGAAAAATGCTTCAATTTTCTTCTAACACCGAAACTATTGCCCCGTCCAAATCTGCCGAAACTAACAATTGACAAGAAAGTCGAATGCTTGGATTATCTTCAAAACCATATCTTGCAAGTGTTACAGGTTCATTCCTATCTTTTTTTACTGAACTTCCTTGTAATCCAGTTACGTGTAAAATGCAAGTAGCACACCTGCCCATTCCGCCACATTCGCCAAAACAATCAAAATAGAGTTTATCCTTTAACAATTCCATTAAATTTCGATACTCACCTTTGTAGGTTTTAATGGTTTGTTCTGTCCCATTTTCAAGAACGGTAATTTTTATGGTACTTCTCGTCATTCCCAAAAAGGATCTGATAGGTTTTCATAAAAACACTTATCCGAACAATCAATTTCTATTTGGATCAATTGCTCACTGCTTGCTAATGACTGTATTGCGTTAAAAGCACCCGTTCTTCAAAGCGAATATGCTTCTCTAGTTCTTCTTCAATCAAACTATTGGTTTTGGAAAGGTCATCTTCATTTTCAAAAAGACGTTTTAACCGTCTGTGTTCGGCAAGTGCTTGTTTTACCAACTCGTTTTCGTTTCCCAAAACAGTAAATACAAATTGTTCTTCTATTTCAAAATGTGGTTTTAAATAACTCATCCAAAACCAATCCAAATACTTTTTTATTCTTTCGGGTTCAACATTTAGCTTGATGCCTTGCCTGATTTTCCAGCTGAGCAATAAGCCGTGATGATGGTCACGGCTTAATGGCTTGAGTGCTTCGTATCTTTTAATTGGTTTCATTATCTGTTTTTTAAACCTAGATTCATTTATAAATGTAAATGCTGAGCCTCTAATTGCGACCCAATTGATGTAAAAGTCTAACGTGAGATAGCAAAGCGCTCTTAAAACTTGGTTGCAGATTATACTTCATACCATTTGAGCTGTTTTTCAACTATTGGCGCTAATTTTATGTAATGAATATGCAAATATGAGGGAATAAATGATGTTCAATCTGGAAATTTAACCACCCACAAACCAATTCAAAAATTTGTTATTTCTCCAAAGTCAGCAGTTGTATTTAGTTGGTGAACACTCCACTCTGATAGAATATTTTCTTTAAATTCTGGTTGCTCCGCCCTTCTACAACGTGAGCCATCTGAAAAATAAAACTCAAAATAATACTTGCAACCCATGCATAATTATAAACCAAGCAATATTTGAAGAAGAGAAGTCAGTAAACAAGGGCAGACCAAAATTGCAATTATTTTCTCAAGACATTTTAAAACTCGTGATTCAATTGTTTATTTTGATTTTTGACAAGACCAATTTGTTATATTTATGCAATCCCGTAAAATCGTTGAATAACTTTGAAAATGTCATTAAACCATATAAAACAAAGGCATAAAGAAATTGATACTTATGGTATTTTTTGAGAGGCGAATGTCGAGATAATCGTATGGGTCCTTTATCGTTAATATCTTCATCCAAACCTGCAATTTGGTGTAAGAATGATGTAATACATTATGTTGTATTTTCCAATTCAAAACGTTACTTCCTAAGAGATGAAGTGTTCCTGCAAGCAATTTATTTATCCATTCTTTTCTCGAATACGCACCGTGGCAGGCATCATGCATCACGCCCATTCCTACACCAGCTATTCCGGTACCCATTAATACACATAATAAAATAGCAACGATGGTATTGGGCGGTAATACCAAGATCAATATAAATGGAATCAAATATAAATTGAGTAAAATAATGGTTTTAAAAACCATTGCAGCGTTCGCTTTAGTAGAAATATTATTTTCCCTGAAATAATTATTTATCCTCTTTTTTAAGGTGGTAACAAATTCCTTTTCTAATTTATCTTGGCTTGCGAATTTTACAGTATTCATTTCTAATTGGTTTTTTATAATGATTTACAAATGGATTATTTAGCAGAGATATTTAGATGAAATCTCAATACCTCTGCTAATAGTAAACCTACTTTCATTCACCTTTTAATTGTTTTTCAAGCTCAATGGCTTTTGGAAACAAAATGTTGTTTTCCAAATGAATGTGTAAATGCAAATCTGCTTCAAATTCTTTTAACAAGGCAAATGTCACTCGATAGGTATTGCAAGCATCCGCAGGTGGCGTATAGTTGTCGCTCAATGCTTCTATTTTTCTAAATCGTTCGCCTTCGGCTGTGTGTTCGTGCATCATCATTTGAATAGGATTTTCTACCGTGCCAAAATGTGGTGCTTCTAGTTTAATATTTTCCTGTTTCACCTTTGCCATTTTGCGAATAAACGGAAACAAAATCAATTCTTCTTTTTTCATATGTGCTGCTAATTCACTGGCAGTTGCATTAAAGTGTTCATTGATTTCTAAAAGCTCAGGATGACGGTCACCGTGCACTCGGCAAATTTTGTCGAGATAAGGTTTAATTTCTTGCGTTTTGTTTTCCACATATCGGTGGTGTTTTTTCTCTATGTAATCTGCCATAAGGTCTATTGGCCAAGATTGATAATCGATGGCACTTTCTGAAGTTGCTTTATTTGCTTCGTTTAAATCGGTTACTACCGAAGATGCGTCAATTTGTTTAGCTTCACAAGCATCTTGGATAGTACGATTGCCTTGACAACAAAAGTCGATGCCATATTTTTTAAAAACGGAAGCTGCACGGTAATCTTGTGCTACCAATTCTCCGATAATGTTATTTTCTTGAATATTCATTTTATTTTGTTTTAAATGTTATTTGTTACTTCCCCAATTGGTTATTTCGTCATTGTTCCAAAGTGTTGGGAAAATTTACGCTGCTGAAACTTTGGATGCAGATATTTTTTCCATTCGCTGCCACCTGTCGCTGCTTTGTTTTCACCTTTTAGGTCGAGATAATGTTGAGCTGTTTCCAAATGAACTAAAGGCCAAGCCACATTGTACAAATGGTCAAACTCTTTCAATTTCGTTTTCAATGCTTCCGAACAATTTTGCATTTTCAAAATTCTATCTTCCAATGTAGAGCCTTTCGTTTTGTTTGCCATTGCAACTAATCGGTCTAAATACTTTTCTTCAAACTGCAAAAGCGTGAGTGATTTTTTGCCTGTTTTTCTATTCAATCCAGCATCTTTCCAGTAGATATGTTCAAAATAATCGGTTGTGTTTGGGTTTTCTCCAATTCGGTTTTTACCTTCTTCGTTGATGAGGTTTTCTAATCGGGTGCAATAGATTTCTATCAGTCTAAATGTGACAGACTGAAAACCACTTGCTGGGGTTAAACTGCTGCGAAAAGTATTGTAGTCGTCATAATTCATTCCGTATTTCATTACGTCAAACGAACCTATAAGCATATTTGTGTATCGGTTCAAACGGTCTAATTTTTCTAACCATACAGATTCATTAAAAGGTTCATAAACCAATTGCTTTATTTCGTGAACCATCATTTTTAGGAATAGTTCTGTTACTTGATGATACATTATAAAGATTTCTTCGTCTTTAAAATTGGTTCTCGGTTTTTGCAAGGAGAGTAGTGTATCTGCTTCTACATAATCCCAATAGTTGATTGGTTTTGCGTGAAGTAATCCTTTTAGATACGTTTCGGGATTTTCGCCCAATTGCTGATATTTATTTTCAATATCATTGATGATTTTTTCGTTGCTCATATTGTTGTGTTTTTAAAAAGTGTTAAACCAAAAAATGTAAGACCTACTACTTTGACTATTTCCATTGCTACATAATAAAAATGGAGGTTTGATGGTGGTAAAAGCTGGCCTTGAATGTGTAGCTCTGCTCTTGTATCTAATGCAGGTAATAGCCACAAAGTTTGAATTAATAAAAGAATAAGAGGGAAAGCAAAAGACAGATTTTGCCATTTCAGAATTTCAGATGTATTATAAAAAATGTTGATGATGACAACCAAAGCAAACAGCAATTCAACTTTATTAAGGGCATTAAAAACCAATCTACCAATGCCCAAACCCAATGGCACATTAATTCCTGGAGCTCGGAATTTGAGCCAGGCTTCCATAAAGCTGATGGCACAAACAAATCCAATCCATAGGAAAGTGCAAATAAGGGCTATGGGCATTTTTACTACGGTCATAGCAATGGAATGGAAGGATTATTTTTGTAATACTCAATTTTTGAATGAAACATTTCTGCCATTCGTTGTCCTTGCCATTTCATTCGTTCTGCTTTTTCACCTTCAAAATTTTCATCCACCGTTTCATAAAACAGTTTTAACCATTGGTTGAAATGCTCAATGCCAACAGGAAGTTTTGCGTGAGGCACAAACGGACTGCCATAATAGGTGTGTTCATCCAACAAAACCGTTTGCCAAAAGCGGTACATTTTTTCCAAATGTGCAGGCCAACGGTCTTGAATTACATTATTGAAAACATCTTTCAATTGTTCGTCATTTCGTACTTTATCGTAGAAACAATCCACCACCTTTTTAACATCATCAAGATTTAGTATGTCTTTCATTATTAAATTTATTTTTCAGTTTTCCAATAATTATTCGCTGCCGCAATAGTCTGAAACTCGATTGCAATTACATTGGCAGAAGCAATAAGTTGTGCGGTATCATTGGCATAATCGCTTCTTAATTTTTTTCTTGTTTCGGCATCTGTTTGTATGGCTGCGATAGACTTTCTTGCCATTTTTATAGCTAATCCTCTACCTTCTTGAGGGGTGTCGGTGATTAATGTCTCTAACCAAATTTCCTTGTTATCCATTTCTATTTTATTGAATTACAGACTAAAATTTGTGATGATATAAAATGCTGCCCAACCCAAAAAAGCAATGAGCAAAATCCAAAGCCAACTCGGGATACTTTGCGGAGTTTCACTACCTTCAATAAGGAATTTTTTTTGATTGCCCTTGTCATAAGCATTTATCATCAACGGAATAACTCCGTCAACTACGCCATTATCACTCAATCCTTCTACGGAGATAGCAGGACCATTTTTGACAATAAATTTTATTTTCCTTATACCTTCTCTGCCTGTGGGTGATTTGCTAATGAGTTTTAAGGTGTGCTCGCCATCTGTTAATTTGCTGGTGTCAAAATCAAATTGCACCGGTGGAACCAACTCCGCTATGGGTTGTTGTTCATCATCCACAAAAAGTTTAATTTTGCTTTTATATTCTTCCATCTTATTTAATTGCTTAAGATTGATTGTTTGATGTGGTTTTCGTTTTTCTCTCCGGGTTTTATCAGGTATTTTATTGAGTAAATCAGCGTTAAAACCGTTAAAAGTGAAATGATGGCAATGATTACCCAATCCCAATTGCTTTGTGGTCCTGCACCGTGAGTTAATCCTTGCGTTATTTTAGGTTGTTGCTTTTCGCAAACAGGACAAGCGATAGCTATTTGAGCTATAAAAATGAAAAATACGGGTATGAGATTTTTTACTTTCATCTTGTTATTTGTTAGATGTTAATTTTATAAAATCCATAATTTTTTTCACTTCTTCGGGAGTTACTGTTTTGGCATTATTACCCCAACTTGTTTTTTCGTGATTAATAATGGCGGTAACTTCTTCGGGAGTAAGGTTATTATCTAAACCTACCGCATTCATCACTGCATATTCTGGTCTTGCATCATAACCAAGCATTATAATGTTGACGAATAATTCGAGCTCATCACCCAAAACTATCGGGCTACCCTTTAATGATGGGAAAGCACCTTTAAGTCCTTCGCCATTGGCTTGGTGGCAACTCATACAGTTATTGGTGTACAATAATTTGCCATCAGGTAGGTTAGCCTTATTTTCATTTACTACCACAGGAATTTCTTTTTTCTTGTACAAAAATTCCATAGGTAATTTACCATCAGGTAGTGGCGTTTGTTTTAGGCTTTGGAGATACGCTACTAATTGGAGTGCTTCTTGCGTGGCAACAATTCTTCCGCTAATCCCTTTTCTATACGCATCAGGCACTACTACTTCAACATCTTTTTCGCCTAACTCATTTTTTATTTCAAATAGCCAAGGGTAAGCTGGCATTATTGATTTTTCTACTACGGCTCTGGGTTGGTAGAGGTGCAATAAATTCCACGCCAAGCTCGGTTGTCTTGAACCGATATTCGTTAAATCGGGACCAGTTCTTTCTGTACCCATTAGTGTAGCAGTGTTACGCCAAAAATCGGTTCTCGAAATCCCTGCATAATCGGCTGGTATTCCGGGTCTACTGCCCCAAACATTGTCCATATCTACATTTCTTACTTGCTGTGTATGGCAAGCCACGCAGCCGTTAGCAATAAAACTTTTTTTACCGAGATAGGCTTCTTGGGTCAACGGTTCATAGCCAGGCAAAGGAGCATTATTTTCTTGATTATTGATGGCAGGCATTATGGCAACAATTATTGTTAGCCCAACAAATAATACCAGTGCCGTTCTGAATAGCTTTTTATGATTGTCGAAAAATTCCATTTCGTATATATTAATTTGTTACTTCTTGATTGTCTATTTCCACCTTTGCAGTTAGAATGTCTTTTGGTGAAGTGGGTATCTCTATCTCTTCTTTCTTTTTTACCATAACATAAAAATTGTAGGCAAACAAAATGTGGGAAAGCCACATCAAAGAGCCTCCAATAGCACGCCACAACCAATACGGAGCCATTAATTCTACACTTTCAATAAATGATTTGGTACCTTCCATCCACATTAAACCCCTGAGTGTTGAACCGTACATTAATGGGAATGTGTAGAACAACAATCCAATTAATGCTAACCAAAAATGAGCACCAACTGTAATTTGAGGAGGTTCTTTTCCTGTCAATCGTGGTACAACGGTATAAATAAAGCCCCAAAGCATAAAGCAAATAATGCCATACATTGTGAGATGTGAATGAGCTACAGTAAAATCGGTAAAGTGCCATACTAAATTGGTAAACTTGAATGCTTCGGCAGTTCCCTGTAATGAACCCGTGAAGTAGAATATGATGCCAATCAAATAAAACGGAAGGGTATAACTGCCTGAAAGCTTGTGCCAAGACCCTTTGAAAGTCATCAAGAAATTTGTAGTCCCAGCAACAACGGGTATTATCATACCTGCACTTCCCACAATGGCAACAGTTTGCAACCACCAAGGAATCGCACTAAAAATGAAATGATGCGTTCCAATTAAAGTATAAAATAGGATTTGAACCCAAAACGCCAAGATTCCTAAACTGTATGAGTAGATGGGCTTGTTTAATTGTTGTGGAAGGAAATAATACATCAATCCAAGATTGAAAAGCATAAACCACATACCTACACCTTGGTGCATATAGTAACCTTGTATAATTGTTTCGCCTAAGCCATTTTGCCAACTTGGCCAATACGCAATTACGGCAATCACCAATAGAAACATCATTGCAGAAATGATGTACCAATTAGAAACATAAATTTCTTTGGTTGTTCTTTTGGCTATGGTTTTGTAAAAATTTCTTAGCGAAATGATAACACCAATACCAAACAACGCCATCACTGGCCAAATGTATTCTCGGTATTCGCCACCGCCATTGTTGATGCCAGCCATTAGGAACAAACTACCAAGTACAACTGAAGTGTTTATGAGAATGAGAGTTCGATAACCCGTTTTAATACTTGCAATTGGTACATTGCTCACTCGTGGAATAACATAATATGCCAAGCCTAACATTGCCAAAGATGCCCAGCCCCAAAATACAGCGTTAGTGTGTACAGGTCGTAATCTTCCAAAACTCAACCAACTGTATTGGTCAACATCTGGAGCAACAAATTTAATCCCTACATATTCACCAACAGTAGTTCCAAACAACAACCAAAAAGTGGCACAACCTAAATACCACAGAATGAGTTTGGTTAAGTCTGGTTCAATATAAGGTCTTGCTTGACTTTTCTTCTTTTGTTCAATAAATCGCAATGAACTTGCTTCGCTTACATTGTCAATTAATCCTTTTTCGTCTATAGGTGTCGTATCGCCAGCTAATTCACTATTAGAAAGCGAAAATTCAAGTTCTTTTTTTCGTTGCTCTAATTTTTGAACTTCTTCGGGGCTTAAACTTTTCAAATACTCATTAAACTTTTCGAGTTCTTTTTTCTTCAAGAAATTCTTTAGAATATTCTTGGCTTTAATGATTACCAATATCGAAGCAACAATTACTGGTATTGCTATCAGCAATAGTGTGAGGATAATGCCCGATTCGCTGAATATATTTTTTGTTTCCATTTCTTATTTATATTGGATATTATTGTCCACTATTTATTCAAATTTTTTTATCGTTTTAAAAATGTTAAGCCCTTCTCAAAATCCATTGCCAAAGTTTTTACAGTAGTAGTTTCAAGCATTTTTTTAAGTTCATCTCTTATGACTTTAAATTGATTGTGTACCGGACAAGGTTTATCCGCATTGCATCGTTTTAAACCCAAACCACAGCCATTGTAAACAGTATCTCCATCAATTGCATAAACAATCGAACTTAATTTCACTTTTTCCAATTCACTTTTGTCCATTGAAAAACCACCTGTTGGTCCTTTGTCAGAATTGATAATGTTGCTTTTGGATAGTCGCTGCAAAATTTTGGAGGTGTATGCTGAGGGCGATTCAATAGCTTCTGCCACATCCTTCAAGCTCACTTTTCTGTCAAGCAAAGATTGCTCTGCAATGAAAATTGATGCTCTAATACCATATTCACAAGCTTTAGAAAACATATTTTACTTTTTGTCAGTGCAAAGATAAGTCCTTTTTTTGAATAGTGGATATATTTGTCCAATATCTTTTTTTGAGCGTGGGAAATTGGCTCTTTTGTAAAACTTGGATTGTGTGTTGGCTCGTGCGGTTTTGCAAATGTGCCAATGTGCGACTGGCTAAAATTATTTTTTAAAATGTGCGGTGGGAAAAATTTTAAAAACCATTTGGGTCGGCTTGGGTGTCGGAAAACAAGTAAGGTCTGTGTCGAATTACAGCGAAATTGTCAACCGAGTTTTTGTCGTCCGAAAGTTAGTTTGGAAGTCAAAAGTCTGGTCGTTTTGGTGTCCGCTTGATGGTTGCACGGTCGTCTTTTAGGCTTGCTTATAACGGTTTGCAGCTACCCGAAGGGCGGGACTTTTACCACAAAACTTGATTTGAAAAACTAATGTTTGATTAACCACAAAACTGTCTTTGGAACACGAAACCCCGCCTTTTGGGTAGGTGCTGTTACCTGCCGTTTTTCTTTCTGTCGAGTAGTTGTCTTGTTTCCAAATAGCTGTCATATTTAATTTCTTTTTTTAGCCTGTCTGATAATACGTTGTTTTCTATAAGCACTTCAATAATTCCGTTTCGGTGAATGCCACAGTTCATTTTGTCGTATAAAACTTCAAGCGGCTCTTTACATTCTTTTGTCTTGTTTGCTTTGAAAATGTCAACATAACTGCCAGCAAGACTTTCAATGATGTGTTCGCTTCTGGCTTTGTCGGCAATAGTTGTCAATAGCTTATGGTCGCCCTTTTTGTAGTTAGAAGTTAAAATATCTATTAACGATTCAGGCCGTTTTGTTTTAGGTATGTTTTCTAAAGCAAACTGTCTAATATTATCACTTTTTAGAAACTTTAAAGAGTCAATTGCGTATTCGTTGATTCTATTTTTAGAAGTCGCTTTTTGTTTTGCCAATTTCAAAATAAACTCGCTGTCGAAAGGGAATTTGTGAATTGTAAAAACGTTAAGAAGTTTTTCTATATTTATGTTATTCTTTTCTTCCAAAAGTTTCTTTGCAATTTTGTTCAACTCTTTTTCTTTCAATTCCTTTCTGCGTTTGAAAGATAGAAACGGTTTGCTATTTATTACTTCATCAATAATGTCCTTGAAAGTTTGTGTTTCTCGAACGTAGCTTTTCCTACTTTCTTCGGTTCTTTTAATGCAGTCAAGATATAACTTGATAAACTTATTTGTCTTAGATAATTTTTCAAGTTCTTGAAATGCCTTAATATTTGGATTGTCACCTTGGAAATAACGAATTATTGAATCGTCTTGCCAATCATCGGGATTTTTATCAATGTGTTTTCCGAATTTTTCAGCGATAAATATTAAACCATTAAGTCCGTCAAGTTCTATTATTTCAGAATAGCCAACCCAATCAGAACCTTCGATTGGATTATTTAAAAACCTGTCATAAATAGCTTGGCGTGCTTCATTGTCGGCTTGTTGAGCAAATAATTTTGCAAGGTCAAACAAGTGTGTCAAACTCCAAGTGTCGTTTTGTTCGGTTGCAAGTCCTTTCAAAACTGCTTTCCGGATTTTTGCTTTTTTGTCTGAAAGTGAAATAAGGTCAAAAACATATTGTGCTCTGCTTCCTTCAGATTGTCCGTCATAAGCGTAATTACGCAATGCTCCTTTGATGATGTAACCCGAAAAGTCAATTGTCGGGTTGTTTTTCGCTATCAAATACGCTTCGCCTGTCCCACGTTTTAGTGAGTTGAAAAAATGTCGTTTTATGTCTGCTGTGTCGGTCATTTAAAATGGCAGGTAACGTTTTCGGGCTTGGCGAAGGTGGCGATTTTCACCACAAATGTTGATGCGGAGAACCAAACTTTGATTAACCACAAATGTGTCTGCGGAGCACTGAACCGCCACTTTTGCCAAACCCGTGTTAGCGGTTCGCCATTTTTTTAGCACTGTGGTATAATTAAAAAGGAAGTCCGTCATCTTCTACTACTTCTTTTGGTTTGGGGAATTTTGTCTTGTAATATGAGTTAAGAAAAAGTCCAACTGTCGTAACCGCATTTACTACAAAGTATGTGTAAATAGTGTCTGTTATTAAATAGTCGTCATTTGTCTTGCCGTGAAAATCTGTTTTTTCGCTGCGTAATTTCTCGATGGATTGATTTATTGCTAAAAGAGAACTACCAATTGTTTTTATTTCTTTTGGATGCTCATCGTTAGTAATGTTGAATTCCTTCAATATTATAGTTGTCAACTTATAAAGTGTTTCACCACCGCTAATTTTACTGGATATTCGGTCGTCTTTTAATATTTCTTTAATTATACTTTCAAGTGCTGAATTAGCTAAACCTACTGCAATACTTGGGTCAGTTTCGATTTGCTTAAAGGCTTTATTAAAAGTGTCATAGGCTGTCTTGTATTCAGATTTCAGTTCGTTTTTAAAAGTTGGTATTGATGGAATAAAATCTGGAGTATCAACACCTAAATCAATTGCAATTTTCAGTAAATCAGTCCCTGAAAAGTTGTGAAGTGTTGAGGTTAAGTCAATCTCATTGTTTGGCTTTTCTACGATTGCAAAGTTCTCCCAATAGTCACTATTAAAGCCATTTGGGTCATAATTATTTTTATGCCATTTGTTAATATATAAACGGACTTGCTTGTATGATTTATACTCATCCCAAATCGCTTTCTCCACGGAGCTTACAAGTTGCATTTGATATTTAGGGGAAACTAAGTCATCCATGTTTTCTCAATATTAATTTAAGCGAATTGCATCATGTCATTCTTGAAATCGTCAAATGTTTTCCAACTCAAAAGCTCGACAACTTCAAATGCCATGTTGGAAGTCCGAAAACGATTAAATTTTGCGTCTATATCATTTGTCAAGCTATCAAAGCATGCTACAACTTGCGGTTTGAAATTTCCTTCTTCAAAGTGAATTGCTTGATTTCTTGCTTGCCAAATAACATTCTTTAAAAATTGTGTTCCAATATTTCTTCCATTCGGGCAGTTTGGTAGTCCACCATGTTTGATGGAAATACCTTGCTTTGCAATTTGTAGCAATGAGCCAGAAAGTGAATTAATTGCAAATTCATGAGTTTGGTAAGTCTGTCTTTTTGCTTCCAAGTCCTTGTCCTTATGAAATGCTTCTTTGTCCTCTGAGAAGTATGCGTCCCACATTAAACCCACGCCCATCATATAATCGTCAATGTCTTCGCTTTGTTGCAAGTTGTCAGCACGTCTGTATTTGTCTTCTGCGATTTTTACAAGTCGAATTATCTCTTTGTCAAGTTTGCTTATTGCTTCCTGTTCCTGCCAAATTGCATGAATTGTAGTTGTCGCAGCGTATTCTATGTCGTTTAAATATTGTTGCATGTTTGTATGTCTTTATGGTGACCGCTAACGGTTTGCGCCTAGGCTTAGTTTTTTTGCTAATTCAAAGTTATACATTTGAGCGGTATTCGCAAAAAATTGAGCTTAGGCGCTGTTAGCGGTTCGGGCTTTTATTACTTTTTAATTATTCAATCCAATCTTTAATTTTTTGTTGTATTTCTAAGTAGTCAACTTTACTTGGCATGTGTTTACATTGCTTTAGTATGTGAGCTTCTTTAAAATTTTTGAATATTTTTTTTACTCTGTTTATAGCTTCATAGCCAGGGAAAAATACATCATTATCAGCTACTATAATATAAACAGGAGAGATGAAATTTTGTACATCTTTTTCTTCGAGTAAAATTGGTCTTCGATAATCCATATTTAAGCCTGTAAGTAAAGCCTTTTGTAGTCTGAACATAAATTCATCTTCTTCGGGAACAAATGCTTTAATAAATTTCTTGAGGTGTGCGTCCTTTTTAGTAATCAAAAATCTAATTAACGGAAGTGATAATTTTGTTATAGAAACACCAATTTTTCCATTGACTAAACCACTTGGAACGACAAATATGCATTTTTTCACAATTACAGGTTTGTATTTGACTAACTTCTGAAGAATATACGCCCCATATGATATGCCTATAAAAAATGCCTCTTTTATTCTCAATTGACTTAAGACTTCTTCAGCCCATATAGCATAAGAATTGTCTTTTATGTTTATTCGATTTTCATCACTCATAGTTGCTTGACCAATAGTGTCAATGGCAAACAATAAGTAGTCTTTACGTAGGTCTTTAACCGCTTCTAGGGTCAAGGGTGCTCCTGCATTTATACCATGAAATAGCACGATAAGTTTACCACTTTCATTGCCCGTTTTGATAATCCTAGTCTTTCCAAAAGATGTATTTACATCAATCTCCTCGTAGTCGATTTGTAAGCTTTTTAGTTTCTCTTCATAAAGACTCATTATAGCGGTCTTCGCTTGTTCATTTTTATATAAATTCTTCATGTAAATATTTTTTTGCAAATATAGGCCATTTGGACTAAATTTGCAACCATGAATATAAAAAAACAAATTTTAGAAGCTAGTCGGTTATTATTCAATGAAAAGGGAGTGATGAACACTACATTAAGGGATGTTGCAAAGTCTATGAATAAGAGTTACGGCAATATAACTTATCATTTCCAAACCAAAGAAGATGTTCTTTTTAGCTTGTTAGATGAAATGAATAAAGAATTAATTGCGCTTCAAGAAATAAAGGAAAGCGAAAATTTGTTGCTTTACTTTTTTAATCTGCCAAATTCTAATTATTCAATTTCCTTAGAATATCTTTTTTTTATCCTTGATCATTTAGAGCTAAAGAGAAATTATCCTGCACTCTTTAAAAAAATAAATGTATTGAACGATAATAGAAAGGGCATTTGGATGAAAATTTTACTTCAATTGAAAGAATTAAAATATTTCGATGAAAAAGTAACAAACAATGATTTACAATATATTATGTTTTTAAGCTATAGTCTAAGAGTGACGTATTTTCAAACGATAGAATTAAAGTCTTATAATAAATCAAAGTATACGTTGATCGTTACTAATCTACTGAAACCTTATTTAAGCAAAAAAGGCTATTTAATTTACGAAAACTGGCTTGAGTCGCTGACTGTTTCAAAGTAAACTATAAGTCTTGTTTGTTATAATATTTCGCGAAATTCACACTTAGGGTCTTTTGTATTTGTAAACACTATCATGATTAATAGTACGATTGATATTTTACTGAAAATTGCCCATACACTTAGACATTACAGCCTGACCGCTAACGGTTTGCAGCTACCCGAAGGGCGGGACTTTTACCACAAAACTTGATTCGAAAAACTAATGTTTGATTAATGACCCGTCCTAAAATAAGTTTACAGTTTTAGTTTATTAATCCTGTTATAAATTTACAATAAAAAGCTAATCCTAAAATAATTTTACGGTTTTAGTATTAAAATAATTCTTCCATTTTCTTTGAGTCTTTGTATTGGTTGAATGAACGTGTTCTGGAGTAAGTAAACTAATACTTAAATGTGGTCGTTCATGATTATACAACAACACTGCTTTTTGAAGAATAAATTCTGCTTGTTTTATGTTTTTTGGTTTGTATCGCAAAAGATATTCATGCTTTAAAATTCCATTTATCCTTTCTGCAATTGCATTCTCTCGTGGATCACCATTCTCTGTCATGCTTATTAAAATATTGTTACGTTTCAATATTTTAATGTAATCATGTGAGCAATATTGTACTCCTCTATCAGAATGATGTGTTAAATCATCATAGTTGCTATTATTGTTTATTGCCATCATCAAAGCCCTACAAGTGCTTTTTTGTTCTAATGTTGGAGCTAATGAATAACCTACTACCTTTTTTGAATAAGCATCCGTAATCAAACTGATGTACAAAAATTTGTCTGCTACTTTCCAAAATGTTATGTCGCTTACCCAAAGTTGGTTTGGTCTATTGGTAACTCTTCCTTTGATTAAGTTGGGCCATTTACGCATCCAGTGTTGAGAATAGGTTGTATTGACCTTTCTAATTCGTTTTCTTATTAACAACTGATTGGCTCCAAGTAAATTAAATAAAGCGTCTCTGCCTATTTTTATATCATTCTCTATTAAAAAAGGTTTCATCAGTTCAAATAGTTTTCGCGTGCCTATTCGATAATGACTAGCTCTAATTTGATTCACGCGCTGAATTACCAACTCCTGCTTTAAATTTAAAGTCTGGTTATTCTTAAAATATTGATAATTGGATTGTCGTGTGACACCAAATAATCGACAAAACAACTCTAAGCGTATATGCTTATGTTTTGCCTTCATTTCACGGATTACTTGGTGTTTGGCTTTTTTCTTATATTGAGTTTATAGTCACTTTCGGCTATCTCAATAACACGAGTAAGCATCTCTGAGCGTATTTGTTCTTCTTCCAGCTTTTGTTCTAGCTCTCGAATACGCTTCTCTAATGCTTTTTTCTCTAATTCTAACTCGCTTGGACTGGCTTGTTTCTTTTTCAAACGATCAAGATTTATTACACCAAGATAATCCTTTTTGCCAAAAGGATCACTTATTCCATATTTTCGCATCCACGATTGTATGGCACTATTTGAACGAATTCCATACTTATCCAAAATTTCACGTTTGGTTAAATCACTTTCAAGATACTCTGCAATAATTTTTTTCTTGAATTCTTCTGTAAATACAGTTGGTGGTGTTGGTCGTTTTTTTGCTTCTGATTTTTTCATGTTTACACGTTTTTAGTGTAAACCTATTTCAGGACGAGACAAATTGTTCAAATGTTTCTATTCGCACCGTCCGCCCATTAACGCAAAACCCGTGTTAGCGGTTGTGCATTTTTAATTGATTATTAAACCTAGTTCGTCAAATGAATTTATGTAATGTCTTGCATTGTTTCCTCTAATTACATTTTCTCGTAAAATTTGAATTGTCGTGAAATTTAATGCGTTTCCGGCTTTTATTTCAGATTCAGGGTTGTCGCCAATAACATAGGTTGTCTCAGGATTTAATTTGAATTCAAGTTTTAGCTCATAAAAAATGTCTTGTTTAGTTTTCGTTTCTTTAAGCGTGTCATTGATAATAATTTTGTCAAAATCATTTTCTATTTTGAGTGCTTTTATTTTTGCTTTTTGCAATGCTGTCAACCCCGTTGTTACTAATAGCTTTTTTGTCTGTATGTTTTTAATGAATGTATAATCTTGAAAAGTTGATATTTTTAAATATAGGTCTAAATTCTCAAGCAGGTCAATAGATTCAGCAATTGTTGTAAAAGGAATGTTATATTTTTTTATTACAATGTCAAATGGTCTTTGCCATAAATCGCTAACAATTCTTTCAATAATTTGTTGGTCAAAATTAGTTTTTAGTTTTAAAATTAAATGATTAAAGAATGGCTCAAATATTTTAGCATCCATTGATTTCGTTTGAAAAATGGTGTCGTCTAAGTCTAATATAATTGTCTTTGTCGTCATTCTTTGTTCTATAAGGCATTACCGCTAACGTTTTGCGGCTTGGCGTAGTGGCGGATTTTTAGCACAAAAGTTCAATCGAAGAACTGCACTTGAACCTACCACAAAACTGTCATACGAAGCACTGAACCCGCCATTACGCCAAACCGCTGTTACCGGCTGGTGTTCTGTCGTCCGTCCTTGCAAACCATTGTCAGTATTGAGTTTCTGTGTCATTGAGTGTCGGCTGTGCGTTGCGTTTTTTATTTTTTTTGAAGGGTCGGGAAATTTTTTAAAAACAATTTTTCTTTTGCGTTGGCTTTGCAAGCTCTTTGACAAAGCTTTGGTCTGTGCGTTGGCTTGCGGGGCTTTGGCAATGTGCTTGCAAATAGCGTTGGCATTTCGTCTTGTTATATTGGTGGAAGTCCCAATTCCTTTAAAAATTTATTATGTGTCTCTCTTGCTTTGGTTATGTCCTTGTCAAGGTCAACGAGTTTTTTGTTTACTTCTTTTAAGTCAATTATTTCTTCGTCTAACGATGTGCTTACATAGCGTGAAATATTCAAGTTGAATTCGTTCTTAATGATTTCGTCCATTGATACTCTACGAGAATAACGGATTTCTTCTTTTCGGTCTCTGTATGTTTCAACTATTTTGTCAATATTTTCAGGTAGTAAATTGTTTTGTCGTTTGCCCTTTTCAAAATGGTCAACGGCATTGATAAACAAAACATCGTCAAACTTTTTGCACTTCTTTAAAACCAAAATAGAAACTGGAATACCTGTCGAGAAAAACAAATTGGCTGGAAGTCCAATTACCGTGTCAATGTTTCCGTCCTCTAATAATTTTCTTCTGATGCGTTCTTCTGAACCACTTCTAAATAAAACACCGTGAGGCAAAATGATTGCCATTGTTCCCTCTTTACTCAAGAAGTGAAAACCGTGTAACAGAAAAGCAAAGTCGGCTGCTGACTTTGGGGCAAGTCCATAACTTTTAAAACGGAAATCTTGTCCCATTTCTTCTGATGGTTCCCAACGGTAGCTGAAAGGTGGATTGGCTACAATGGCATCAAATTCTAATTTCTTTGAAGGATTTATTTCATTTAAAATCTCCCAATCGTTTACTAATGTATCTCCGTGATGAATTGCAAATTCCGTGTCCTTAACTCCATGCAAAAGCATATTCATTCGGGCTAAGTTGTAAGTTGTGATATTTTTCTCTTGTCCGAATATTTTGCCGATTGTTCCACCTGCATCTGTCATTTTTTTGCGGACGTTGAGCAACAACGAACCTGAGCCACAGGCAAAGTCTAAAACTCGTTCAATCTTTTTCTTTTCTCCTTTACTTGGGTCTTGGCTGTCAAGCGTTACGATTGCGGAAAGAATGTCTGAAATACGTTGTGGAGTGTAAAATTCTCCTGCTTTTTGACCTGAACCTGCTGCAAATTTTCCAATCAGATATTCGTAAGCATCGCCTAAATAGTCAATGTTTTTATCAAAGCTGTTGATGCCTTCTGCAATTTTCTGAATGATGTTGCAGAGTTTCTTGTTTCGTTCTTCGTAGTTCTTGCCAAGTTTATCAGAATCTAAATTGATTTCGGAAAATAATCCTTGAAAGGTGCTTTCAAAAGATTCATTTTCTATGTATTTAAAACCATCTTGCAAAGTGCGAAGCAACTCTTTGCTTTGTGTTTTAGCCAATTCAGCAATGCTATTCCATAAATGAGAAGGTTCAATTACATAGTGAACTTTTCTCCTCATTTGCTTTTCAAATTCCTGAACATCATCAGGATTGTTCTCATACCAAACCGACAAAGGTGTTCGTTTATCACTTTCTTTAAGGACTGGATAATCTTTCCCTAACTCTTTCTTTGCTGCTGTTTCGTAATTGTCGCTTAGATAACGTAAGAACAAAAATGAAAGCATATAATCTCTGAACTGGTCAGCGTTCATTGCTCCACGCAATTCGTCTGCGATTTTCCAAAGTGTATTGCCTAATTGTGTTTGATTATTGTCTGTCATGCTGTTGCTGTTTCTATTGGTTTTTCAAGTAAGTCTTCATTGAATTTATAGTTCGTTCTGAAGTTCTTGAATATTTGTTTGAAATATTTCTTGTTTTCTTCTCCCATTTCCTTTGGCTCAAACATTGAATAACCACCGTGATTCAGGTTGTTGACCATTCGAGTGAATAGTTTCTTTTCTTCATCATCATCGTCAATGATTATACAATCTGAAAAGCCATTGAAGCCATGAAAATTAGCTGCCTTTTCAAGAATTGTTCTGAGGAAGTAGAAATGGTAAGTGTAAATTTTATCTGCATTGATTGCCTTTTGTAAATCCTGAATCATGGAAACATGATAAAAGAATGGGCTGTCTGTTGTGTCTTTTAAAAAATAAACTCCATCAGATTTACTTAAAAAAAGTCGTGGTGCATTATTTCCAAGTTCATTACATACAACATTGAAAAATAAAGCGTGGTGAGTTGATACAATTGACTTTACATCGCCATTGCCCTTTTTTAACATAGAGCCAAGATGATGTGCAATTGCAATTGTATTGTTGTCGTCCAAGGAAGAAACTGGGTCATCTACGTAAATGTATTTTACCCAATCGTAATTTTGATGCCTATCTATTGCTAATTGTGCTACTGCTAAAAAGAAGCACCATATAAAAAGGTTTTCTTCGCCTCTTGAAATTTTTACAAATTCAACATTTTGAGGAGTTCCTGCAACAATTTCTTCTCTGATAAAGTTAACTGCCCAATATTCATTTTCGTCTTTGTCTTTGTATTCGTAATCAATAAGGAAATTGAAATTTGAGTAGCGATGAATAAGAGGCCGAATTTTATTGTCCATATCCAATGCCCGAACACCTGCAATAAAAGCAGAATATTTATTTATGAGCAATCTTCTATGTGTGTCGCCATCTAAATCATTATCCCATGAAAACAAGTCTTCGGTAAAAGCATTAAAATATAAAGTGTCTCTTTCTGTTACATTGCCGTCTGCATCAAACTCTTTTCCCTTTTGTCTGAAATCCATAGATAGGCGTGTTTTGCCTGTTCCATTGTATGCAAATAGTAAAACATATCTTTTATCTAATTCACGTAAATATTCAGCTAATTCCTCTATTGACAAGAATGGTAAGAAGCTAATTGATTTGAGTTTAAAGGTTAGTTTGTTAGTTATTGCTTCACTCAATCCTGCTTTTAGATTGTAAACATTTTCAGCACCGTCAAATACATAATTGCTCTCAAATAAAGCTTTGTCTGCTTTATTGAGTTTACTCAATATTTTATCCTCAAAATCAGCTTTCTTTATTTTTAATAACTCAGGTCTCATTCTTCATTATTTATTGATGGAAACAAACCTTGCAACAATCCTTTCTTATGAAGTTGCAGAGCTTCCAATTTTTGATTTTGTGCGTTTATCAAATCATCAATTGAAGAAAGTGTATCAGCAATTTTATCTTGTTCTTTTGGGTCTTCTGGTATAAGCAATGGACAATTCAAAACATCATCTTTTCTTAGATTGGTTTGCTTTACGCCATCATCAAATGCCAAAAAGTATGGATTTCTGTTTAGCAAATAGTATAGAATTTTGCTATTGACATTTCGTGGCGTAATTCTGCAAATACGCTGATTAACAGTGTAGCGATTATCTTCTTCAACCAAAAAACATTTTGCAATGGCTTTTCCATTTGGAATATCACTCAGCACCATTAAAACATCTCCTTTGCTTGCAGGCAAAAAAGCGGTATTGGTGAATTTCTTTACTTCGCCATCTTGTGAAATGAACTTTGAATTCACAACTATAAATTTGCCATCGTCTGCAATATCTTGTTCGTGGGCTTTACCGTTTTCGTAATCTGCAACTTGGGTCAAAGTAGTTTCTTCCCATTCTGCACTATCTTCAAACTCACTGAACCGAAATTTTGGAACTGTTTCGCCCTCCTGCGGCAATAGGTTTTGCAATAAGCCCTTTTTGTGGTCTTTCAGTATTTCCAGCTTTTCGGTCTCGGCTGTAATTACTTCATCTAAAGACGAGAGGCAAGCAGCGATTTTTTGTTGCTCCTTTGGAGAAGGTAGCTTAACAACAAATTGACTCAAAACTTCTTTTGTTATCGTTTTGATTATTCCACCAGGAGCTTTTAGTTTTTCAATTTCAAAAAGCAGGAATAATAAATAAGCAAAAAAAGTCTTATCTAATTCTATGTAAAATTCTTCAAACAACAAAAGAGTTCTATCAATATAGGCATCATATTGAGTAATTGCCACTCTGCCGATTGACCCTTGAATTGTAATTATTACAGTCCCTTTTGGAATAAATACACTCTGTTCCGCTCCTAACTTGCTAATTTTATTTTTGGTTTTTGGCTTTAATCTAAAATCTTCGCCAACATCGTAAACCTGTATAAAGGGCATACCATTAATGTCATCATACCATTTAGGCAGACCATAAGGTTGAGGAAAACTTCCTCTCCGAAACCCAGCTATATTTATTAAGGTGTCTTCGACCCAATTAGCGTCATTTAGAAACTCAGGAAATCGAAGCCTTGGTACCAATCTAAAATTGTTTTCTCTATTCATATGCTTTCAGTCCTGATATTTCCCGCCCTTCGGCTTGTTTTTTTAATAAAGGTGTCAATTCTTCCATCAATGCCAACTCTCGCTTGGTTCTTTCTTTCCAGCCTAAGTCTAAAGGGGCAAAAAGTTCACTTAATTTGTCAGCATCAAAAATCATTCGGCTAATGATGGAAGTTGTAAATTGCTGTAAAGCCGAAATCTCCAAGCCATTATTTTGTGCTATTTCTGCTAATCGTTTGGCAATTTTTGCTTCTTTAAAGTTTTGATAGCCGTCTTTTATTTCATGTTCGTTTAATGCTTTTCCTACTTCCAAATTTTTGATGTAGTCAATAATATCCTCCCGTTCTTCCAATAGATTTGAACTACTACTTAATACACCAATTAATTGGTCACGGGTCATTTTCTGCTTTTTCGGTGTGCCTTGTGTGTATTTGGCAATCAGGTTCATTATGTAATCATAATCAACCACCGAAGAAGCAAACAACACAAATTCAAAATCCAACTGCTGAATATTTTCAGGGGCTTTGTCGCCTTCTTTTTGCTGAATTTCTTTGAGTTGCTTGGCAATTTCTAAATACGAACTACGGAACGAACGCAATTGCTCTTCGGGCATTAAATCGTCAATTTTTGGTTTCTGTTCTTCGTTCAGGTCAGTGTATTGGTCAAGCTGTGTTTTCAATCGTTGCACTTCTTTAAAACGATTGATAAACTCTACTCGGGCCGCATCACCTTTGATGTTGTAAACTTCTTGCGGTTCGGCTACCATGTTTTTGTCTTCCATCCACTTCTCCATTGCTTTCACTGCCTCTTGGTATTTCTCAATCACTTTCGGAGCAGGGTCAACCAACCAAATTTCTTTGGCTCGTCCTGTATCTTCTCCGCTGAATAGGGCAATGGCTCTGTCAACTTCGGCTTGTTGCGGGCGGAAATCTAAAATGTTGCCGTAAGGTTTGCTGTCGTTCAATACACGGTTGGTTCTTGAAAATGCCTGAATCAGGCCGTGGAATTTCAAGTTTTTGTCCACATACAAAGTGTTCAAGTATTTGCTGTCAAATCCAGTAAGCAACATATCCACCACAATCACCAAATCTATTTTGTTCTTGTGCGGATAATCGGCATTGCTGAACTTCTGAAATTTTATACGTTGCTGAACATCTTGGTAATACAAGTCAAATTCAGTGATTTTATGGTTTGAGCCAAATTGTTCGTTGTAATCACTGATAATGGCTTCAAGTGCTTTTTTCTTCTTTTCAGGTTCAACTTTGTTGTCTGCCTTCTCTTGTTGTAAATCTTCCTGCAATTGCTGAACGTCTTTGTTCCCTTCGGCAGGCGGTGAAAACACACAAGCAATATTTAATGGAATAAAGTTTTCATCTTCTTTTGTCTTGCTTGCCTGAATGTCTTTGAATAGTTCGTAATATTCAATAGCATCATTGATAGAAGCAGTTGCCAATAAAGCGTTAAAGCGTTTGCTGTGTGTTGCAGCATCATGTTTTTTTAGAATAGCATTTACAACCGCTTTTTTATGGTCAGTGCTTCCAACCGTTACATTTTTTTCAGGTTTGAAATAGTCAATATGAAAACGCAATACGTTTCTATCTTCTATTGCATGAGTTATGGTGTAGTTGTGTAACGGATTTTGAAAAATATCTCTTGTTGTTACATACGAGCCAACTGTTCCGTCAATTTGCTTGTAGGTTGCATTGTCGTCAAAAATGGGTGTTCCAGTAAACCCGAATAACTGTGCTTTCGGAAAAAACTCTTTGATAGCTTTATGGTTTTCGCCAAACTGTGAACGATGGCACTCATCAAAAATGAAAACAATTCGTTTGTCGCTTAATGCTTGTAAGCGTTCTTTATAATTGTTCTTGTTGTTTGGGTCTAAAGCCAGTCCTAATTTTTGAATTGTCGTAACAATTACTTTGTTAGCGTAATCGTCAGAGAGCATTCGTTTTACCAATGTTTCTGTATTGGTGTTTTCCTCAACGCAACCTTCCTGAAATTTGTTGAACTCCTCACGGGTTTGTCTGTCCAAGTCTTTGCGGTCAACCACAAACAAACATTTTTCAATATTCGGATTGTCTTTGAGCAGGGTAGATGCTTTGAAAGAAGTAAGCGTTTTTCCGCTTCCTGTTGTGTGCCAAATGTAGCCGTTGCCTTTGTGTTCTTGTATTGAATTTACAATTGCCTTAACTGCATAAATCTGATATGGTCGCATGACAAGCAACTTTTGTTCGCTTGCAACCAATACCATGTATTTGCTTATCATTTGGCTCAGGGTGCATTTGCTCAAAAACTTTTCTGAAAAGTCGTCTATGTGTGTGATTTTTTTATTGTCCTCACTTGCAAATTGATAAACAGGCAAAAATTGTTCATCAGCATTAAAGCTGAAATGTGAAGAGTTGTTGTTAGCGAAATAATAGGTGTTACTGCGATTGGTTACAATAAAAAGCTGCATGAAACAAAGCAATGAGTTTGTATAACCATTGCCTGGGTCACTTTTGTAGTCCACAATTTGCTGCATGGCTTTTCGTGGGCTAACTTCCAACGTCTTCAATTCAATTTGAACAACGGGAATGCCGTTAATCAATAAAATCACATCGTAACGGTGGTTGCTGTTTTCTGTATTTATGCGAAGTTGATTGATAACCTCAAACTCGTTTTTACACCAGTCTTTTATATTTACCAGAGTGTAATGCAAAGGCGTTCCGTCCTCACGACTGAAGGTGTTGATTTCTCTTAGTCGTTTTGAAGAAGCAAAAACGTCTGAATTGATTATCTCGTCCCGTAGTCTGGCAAATTCAGAGTCGGTCAGGTTAACTCTGTTGAGAGCCTGAAATTTTTCACGGAAATTCTTTTCCAGCGAAGCCCTGTCCTTGATGTCCGACCTGTAACTGTATTTCAGGTCAGTCAGTTTGGCTATTAAACTATCTTCTATTTGTTGCTCTTTAATCATCTAAAATTTATATCGGTCAAAGTTACTTTTTTAATCACGTTAATCGGTCTGTGCGTTGGCAAAAAGTGGCTCTTTTGGCTTTGCGAAGGGTCGGCTTGCGGGTGGGGCAAAGCCAAATGTGCCACTTGCGGGCTGGCTAAAATTGTTTTTAAAAAATGCGGGTGGGGAAAAAATAAAAAACACAGGGTCGGCAATGAGTGTCGGCTTACTCGTTGTCCGCTTGAAATATGGTCTGTATGTTGTCTAACTGTCAAAATGGTTTGTCCTTGTGTTAATGTTCAATTTTTAGTCGTCTGTTCAATGGTTGTAGTGTCGTTTTACACTTGCCGCTAACGTTTATGTTTATGACGGCTTGGGTTTTCGAAGCGCTTCATTGTCCCACGCTGCCGAACGAAATTAAGAAAACAAAACTTGATACCAACACTAAGCCCCAAGCTGGCATAAACATTTTGTTAGCGCCAGTACCGATCACACCATCACACCACTCGTCCGGATGGTTTTGATTTCTTACATTCCACTTCGTTTATCCAAATTGACTCAGCATCCTTGTCAATTTCAATCGTAGATGAGTCAATTACTCTAAGAACCTTTTCATTTCTTACTGTGTCCAAGTAAGGGTGCCAGGTCTCAGGAACAAAATAGAACCTCATTTGGATTTTCCCATCGTCTTCAGTCCATTGTCCGGAAAAGTTGATTGGCTGGTCATTCTTAATTGTGAATTCAGTGTCGTCAAAATAGACCTTAATGGCAAACTTATTTGATTCGTCCAACACCAACTCCATAGTTTTTATTGAGTCCGGGTCAGTCCCTGTCCACTTAAGGTAGTCACCATAGACTGGATCATATTGTCGAATGCTGCGCTCAGGTCCATCCATGTCATCAATGGTCATGTGTGTCCTTCGCTCACATGCAAAAATCATCGTCAAAAATCCGAAAAATATTACTAGTCTCATTATAGGTATTGGCGCTAACGTTTTGCGGCTTTGCGAAGAAGCGGATTTCGGAGCACAAAACTGTCAACATAGCACAAAAGTTGATGCGAGGTAGAATGTTCAATTAACCACTGAACCCGCTTTTTTGCAAAACCGCTGTTACCTGCTGGCCTTCTGTCCACCGTGTCGTTGTAAGCCTTGTCAATATTGAGTTTCAGTGTCATTGTCTGCTGTGTTTGTCGGGCTGTGTGTCGGTGTATTTTTATTTTTTTTGAAGCGTTGGGAAATTTTTAAAAAAACAATTTTTGTCTGCGTTGGCAAAGCAAGCTCTTTTGCAATTTTTGGTCTGTGCGTTGGCTTGTGCGAATTGCAAATGTGCTTGCTTTTAGGGCTGGCTTTCCTTTGGTTTCATAAATATTGATATTAAAAGTCCTATGCCCACAACTACGTCAACTATATTCCACATTTGTCTGCCAAGTGCGATTTTGAAAAACGGTTGAAATAGAAAAGCAAGTCCACCATAAATTATCATTTCTATATGTCTGCCTTGTTGGTGTGTTTGATAGGCTAAAATTGCAAATCCAATTAACCCAGCGAACCTTACAAACTGGTAAAAACCGTAAGGCATATCTGCTAAACACAGAAAAAATAAAATGGCTAATACTATTTTAATGGCGTTATTCATCTTGTTTATTGTTGTCAGCAATACTGATTAAGTCAAACTGCGGTAGCTCAGAAATTTCAAAATATTGGCTTGTGATTTTGTCAAGGAAAGTGTCAGTTATTATGTCGTCTTCCAAATACTGTTCAATATCAGGGAAACGAGCTAATATTTTCTCATCGCTTACATTCAAACGGTGTCGAATATTTTTGAAAAACTTAATTTCTGAATACTCGATTTGTTCGTCTGCATTGATTGTTTGTATTGCAAAATCAATCAAGGTCAGTTCTTCTTGTTCATTAAGTTGCGTTTGCTTTAGCAAGTCAAAATAATATTGAATAAAGGTTTTACCACCATTGTTGATTTTACCAACAAGCAAATTGATTTCTTCTTGAAAGTTGAAATTGGTAAACATTGGAGATTTTTCGCACATTGATTTTATAAGGGAAATTTCCCTATCATCAATATTACCGTCTGCTGCCATACAGCAAAATGCTGTTTTAAGCAAAAGTTTGTCAAAAGTTATTGTGTCCATATTGTTTTCTATTTTGTTATTTAAAACCGATGCGTGGTCTTTCGTTTTTCTGTTCGATGTTTTCTCCGTCCATTTTTGCTTTTATTACTTCGTATTTTTTCAACTCCTGTAATGGCACAGAGGGTTTTGTATTCTTAATTACTTCCTCCAGAATTTTCATTGATATTCTTGACTTAGTTTTCAATGCCAATCTTGATGCTTCATTGACTAAAAGTTCAATGTCTGCCGAAACATAATGTTCTGTTATTTTGGAGAGTTGGTCGTAATCAATACCAAAATCCAATGGACGATTTTTCAAATACAATTCAAACATTGATTTTCTTGCTTCAAAATCGGGTGGGGGCAAATACAATTTCTTGTCTAAGCGACCAGAACGAAGCATTGCTGGGTCAATCATATCAGGGTAGTTAGTTGCACCGATTATGAAAATTCCTTTTTCGCCTGTTCTGTCCATTTGTGCCAACATTTCATTTACTGCACTTTTAGCCATTTCGTGGGCATCACTATCACGGTTTGGCAATAGCTCATTTATTTCATCTATAAAAATGATTGTTGGAGCATTTTTTTCTGCTTCTTCAAACATTTTAGCAATGTTTTCTTGGGTTGCGTTTATGTATCGGCTTTTCAAAGTGCTTGGAGTAGCCAACATAAAATTAAAGCCGACTTCCTCTGCGAAGTGTTTTGCAAAGAATGTTTTTCCGCAACCTGGTGGGCCATATAAAAGCATTCCGTTAGGAATGGTAACACCATATTTTGCGTATTCTTCTGGACTGTGTAGAGCATCAATAACATCTAATTTCAATTGTGCTTTCAACTCATTCATTCCTGCAATAGCATCAAATCCTTTTCCTTTGGCTTTTTTGCTTTGTATTTTCTTTTCGGGCTTGTCGTCTGACTTTACTTTTTGAACCTTGTCAACGTCTTCAACTTCAATCTCTCCATTCAATGCTTGTAGAAACTCATTTGTACTTTGAAAACGGTCTTCTGTATCTTGACTTAATGCTTTTTTCAAAAGCAAGTTTGTCTGCTCTTCATACCCAATAAAGTCATTTGCAATCTGTGGAAAGGACAAGGGTTTACTTCTTTCTTGCAAAACCAGTTCTTCTGCATTCGTTCTGTCTGCTTGAAATTTTGAAACGTCTTTAAACCAAGGTGGTAATCCGAAAAGTAATTGATACATTACTGCACCAACTGAAAAAATATCACTTTGAGGTGAATACAATCCATTAAAACATTCGGAAGCAACATAATTCAAATTCAATCCAACTTTATTGAATGCTTTTGTTGATTGATGAAATGAACGAGCAAAACCAAAATCAATAATTTTTGCTTTTGGAACATCACTTGACAAGTCAAGCATTATGTTTTGCGGTGTGATTTCATTATGAATTATCGGCTCGGGTAAACTATGCAGATAATTTAAACCTTTTAAAATATCAGATATTATGCTTTGAATATCATAGTAGTTGTTAAACATCTCACGGCTTATTTTCTCCGATAATGTTTCACCAGCAATAAAGTCTAAAACCAAATATCCAAACTTCTTGTTTTCATAAATAACCTCACCGCTATCCTTGTAAGAAACAATGTTTTCGTGCTTTGCTTTTTTCAAAAGTTCAATTTCCAAAAGATTATTGTCGCTGTCGAATGCTGAACGATGCAGTCTGGAGTAGTTGAATAATTTCAAGAAATACAACTTACCGTCAGTTCCTTTAACACGATATGTTTCGGCATTACTTCCCTGCTTGATAAAAAGCAAAACGCTGTATTTATCATTTATGGAAAAACCTTTTGGTAATATGCCTTTGCTATTGCTCATTATCTTAGAGTATTGGTTGGTTTTTCATTATCAGGCATTAAACCAATTATTTGAATAAGAATATTGCGAATACCTGATGTGTTTCCATTTGTAGCCATTTGTAAGCCTTGATTTACTAATTGTCTTGCTTTTGTGGCATCTTTCCAATGGTATGAATTGAACGTGTCATTTATGTGGCGTAAATACTGAACGTCCATTGCATTTCCAGTTACGGCATTTCGCAACTCAAAATCCAGTTGCCCAATTTCTCTTGTCAGTTCTTTTGCTTCCTTGATGTTCTTTTCTTTAATAATGTGTTCAACCTTTTTTCTGTATTCTTCCAAATGACTTTCAATTTGGTTGATATTCAAATTACCGTCATCAGCATTTCGTTTGATTTTTTCAATCAAATCTTCTAATTCATAAAATGCTTCTTTTAGTTCTTCTTCAACTTTTGGATATTCTGCCGATTTTTCAGCACCGTCTAATTTCAATAACTCTTTACGCAAGCCATCCAAAATTTTCATTTTTCCGTCTGCACTTCCTTTTTCGTTTTCTAATTGCTCTTCAAAAGCGTCCAATTTTTCGGCAACATCATCAGCATTTACCTTTTGTGCGATGCGTTTGGCTTTTGAAATTTCCTTCGTTAAAAATTCTTCTGTCGGTGGTTCAGTTTGCTTAATTTCAATTTTTAGTTCTTCTGTGTGTTCAATGGTAGGAAACTATGCAATAAACTTCATTATTTGTGACCTATCCACTTTAATTGTAATATCTACATCACTTCCTTCAGGGAGTAGTTTTGGTAAAGTTTCACCGCTGATAATTACTTCGGTAATTAGATTATTCAGAACTGGATTTGTTCCCTCTGCATTGTGGTCGCCTTGATAAATTGGAATGCGAATAAAATCACTTACCATTCCGGGTCTAATTGCTGACCTTGTTTTTAAGCCATTACGAACACCAGTAGCTGGAACCTTTTTGCTTTTCTCTAATCCTTTTACTGGCTCAAACAAATCTTTTTCCTCTGCGTGGAAATATTTTGCAATACCAATATGATAAGGTAAAACTTGCATTCCATCCAAACCGCCAATGCCTTGTAAAATGCTGAATTGGTTGGGTTGACATTCTAACTTATTTCCCGCTTCATCATAAACATTAACATCAAAAGAATTTGACTGACCTTCATTTAACACCACTTCAACTATTGATGCTTTTTCACCAATTAGTTTTTTACCACTTGACCAAGCACCATCAAAACGAACTACATCAGCATAAATCTTTTCAGGAAAAGTGCCTGTTGTTTTTTCTTTCAGCACTTTCATATTCACCATTTCATCCAACTCAACAGTTGTGGCTTCATATTTAATGTCTAACTGCAATTTTGTTTTATCTCTCGTTTCTTCTTTTACTTCATCTGATACGGTTATTGTTGAGGCAAACAATGCGGCACCTTTTGCGACTACGGTCATTGGGTCAACGGAAGTATCTACTTTATCCGTGATTTGCTCTTTGAGCATTTTGCGAAGGATTGGCGAATAAGTCGGACCCCCAACCAAAATCAATGCTCCAAGATCTGAACCTTTCAAATTGTTTCGTTTCAATAATTCTTTAGTAATATCAATTGCTTTTTGAAAAATAGGAGCAACAACATTTTCCATATCTTTTTGTTAACCAACACTTCAATTTCTGGTTCTTCTCCGTTTTCATCTTCAAAAGGCAAATCCTAAAGTTGGAGAAGAATATAGTGTATCTTTAAATGACATTTGAATTTTTGTTTCTTCTGCAAAGAATTTTACAGCATTTCTTAAAATTTCCTTTTTAGTGTCTTCTAAAATACTATCAATAGCATAGTTTTTTTGAAGGTTTGGAATGATAATTTGGTCAACTATAGCTTCGTCTAAGTTTTTACCTCCAAGCCAGTTGTCGCCATCTGTGTCTTTTACAGCTAAAATTCCTTCCTCTGCTTTTATCAAAGCAGCATCAAAAGTTCCACCACCAAAGTCAAACACTAACCAAAAACCGTCCTTACTCTTTGGCCCGAGACCATATGCAGTAGCGGCGGCCACTGGCTCTTGTAATAGTTCAATATGTTTAAATCCTGCAAGTTTTGCGGCTTGCATTGTTGCTTCATTTTGTGGATTCAGAAATTTGGCCGGAACAGTAATTACAATTGAATAAATGTTTTCATCCTGTACAAACGATTTTAATTTTTTCAAAACTTCTGCAGATAATTCTTCTGATGAAGTTCCTTACCCATATTAGAACATTCATAAGTATGGTAGTTCCCATTGTTCGTTTGAACTCAATAAATGTATTTGTTTTACCTTTTCAAAAGTTTTTAATGCTCTTGTATTATCGTTTTTCATAACGTTGAAAGCCGTATCTCCCACCAAAATGTCCTTGCGTTTGTTGAAGTGAATACAAGAAGGAACTGTATCTTTTAAAGTATCCGATTTTTTAATTGTTGGAACTCCGTTTTCCATTCTTGCAATTGCTGAATTGGTTGTTCCCCAAGTCAATTCCGTAGTCAATTTTATTTCTCATATTTTATTATGTTGTTACTGTTGTTTTAAAAATTACATTCCGACAGAAACCTCAATCTGTGCTGATTGTATCATTTTGTTGTTAAAGTTTACTTGTGGTATCAATACCTTGGTAATGATTTCCGAACCCTTGTCCAAATTTTCATCAGGAATTGAACTGGTTACAATTACTTTCATTCCTTGATGATATTGTTTGCCCAATAATTCAGGCATTTCATAACCGTTTGCTGAAAGATTATCTTTCAACTTGCCAACTGAACGTTCTAATTGTTTCAAACCTTTTGTTCCTTTATCCATTAGGTTAATGTTTCGTTCTATCAAGTTGATTTCACTTGCAACCTTTAAAGCCAGTGAATGGTCAGGCTCAGCATTTGTCACTTTTAGGGCTATCTTTTCTGTTGGCTCAATAACTGCAATTCACATTCAATCAATCTGGTTTGCTTGCCAAATTCTTTTACCAAACTTTCTTCAATGGAAGATTTTGTTTGCTCAATTGTTCAATAAAATCTGTTTTATCAGTTTTTTGGCGTTTGCTTAATAGCCAATACAATAGACCTGAAAGCAAGATTGCTGAAAGCACTCCGATAATTCCGTAGAGAGAATTTGTGCTTAAAGATTGTCCGACTTCATCTATTCTTTTGTTTGCAGTTTGTTCAGTAGTTGTAATCTGAATACCTAATTGATTTGCGGTTTGAGAAATAGCGGAGCTATTTTCTTGTGTCAGAGTTCTTAAACTGTCAATACATTTGTTAGCATTTGAAAGTTTAGTGTTCAGATTGCCTATTTCAGATTTTAAACTTACGTTCTCTTTCTGCAAGGTCTGAATATTTGTCTTTATAGGTTGAAGTTCCTTAGCCAAATCCTCTTTAGTTAAGGTTTCTGTTTGAGCAAAAGCGTTTACGCTTGCCAAAATGAATATTGATATTACTGTCCTTTTCATTATTTGATGATTTTGATAAATTGGTTTAAAAACTTTCTAATAAGTGCATTTATACTCCTTCGGTTCTTTAATAACATTACAAGTTTGGGTGAAATAAAATAGTATGACTTAATAAATACTCTCCCAGCGAGGTTTTGGCTAAAATTTCATCCCTGAACTTCCGCAATTCTAATACTTGTGGGTGTTCATAACTACCATAAGCCATTGTTGCTATGTAACAGCCACTGCTGCCACCTGATGAACTTGAACTTGATGTTGGTCTTGATGTGCTTGAAGAACTTGTAGTTTTTGGTGTTTCCCAATAATTGATATATGCTATTCTGCTCTTGTATGAGTTACTTATTTTGCTCATTAAGAAATTGACTAAACTTTTGTATTCACTTACTTTAGTTGTATTGCTTGCTCGTTTTATTTTTTCAATGTTTTGAGAAGGGATTGCTTCACGGATAACCTCAGTTACTTTGTCCCAAGCAAGACAGTTTCGTTTCATTTCTTCCACCTTGCTCCAATTTATTGAAACATTATGTTTAGGAATTCTTAAAGGTGAACTTCCCCCAAAACTTGGAAATGTATCGTATTGTAATTCATCAACTTGTTTATCAATTTGACGGCAGGCCTCTTCGTAAGCTGCTTTAATGGATTGTAACACAGCAATAGCTTGTGAAAGCTCTCTGTCTTTCATTTCAGCAAGCGTTTCAATGCTGTCTTTAACTCTGTCTTTGGTAAGTTTGCCAATAGCAAGGGCTTCTGCCTGTTTTGCTAATTTCATTGCAGTTTCCGCATAATCAGAACTGCTGTCTTTTTCTTGGCTGTCATTAAAATAGTCAATGCTACATTGTAGAATTTCGTTTGCAACTTTATCAGAAATAGAAGTGTATTTTAAATCAGTTGCACCAACAATACTTTTGAGTTGTGTCAAATCGTTTGCAGTTGCTGTGAATAGTTCTTGACCCGCTTTTGCTCCATTGGCTTTGCTTGCTTTTCGTTTGTTTTTTGCGGTTTCAATTTTATGCTCAATTTGCTCTATGGGCTTCTGAACAAATCCTTTCATAAAATCTTGCTTCGCAACAAATTCTTGTTTGTTTAGAATTTCAAGAAACTTAGGCAGCGATGCTTTTTTGTTGGCTTCAAGGTCTGAATAAAGTTGATTGAGAAAGATTAGTTGTAGCTCTTTTTTGCTGGTTTTGTGCGTTTCATCTGCTACAGATGAAACGAATTTATTAACCAAATCACTTTCAAGAAAATAGAGACTTGCTACAATAGCATTATGTAAATTACCATTGCTTCGGATTAAATTGAGAACTGAACAATTATGAAAAGCAGATTATTTTTTCAGTAACTGGCTTCCAAAATCTTTTTCCTTCATCGTCAGTTTTTGTAATCAGTTTGTCCCAAATTTCATAAGCTGCTTCTATGTCTCCGCTTTTCAAATTTTCAAATGCTGCTTCGTCAGTAATTGGGTTATCATTCCAAAACCAAAACAAAGCTGCATTTATTTTGTCATTGTCAAGGTTAAGTTTTGATGCTGCTTCTTCAACACTATCAATCGTTCTATGGAAGTCGCCAAGTGCAGGAAAACTAAAATCGTCCTGCGGGTCTTGTTCGGCTTCAATATATTTTCTGAGCCTGCTTATTTGTTTTGTCTGCTCCTTTGCTGTCGCCCCGACAAGCAAACCAACTGTCCTGTATGGGTTGTTTTTAATTAAGTTCATCTATACTGTCAGTTAATAATTTTCGAATTTATGGTTTTCAGTCGTGCGTGGGCAAAAAATGGCTCTTTTGGTTTTGCGAAGGGTCGGCTTGTGTGTCGGGCAAAACCAAATGTGCCATTTGTGCGGCTGGCTAAAATTGTTTTTAAAAAATGTGCGGTGGGAAAAAATAAAAATACAGAAGCGTTGGCTTTTGGGTCGGCTGTCTGATGGTTCATTTGTCCAGTCACTTTATGTTTATTTCTGTCGTTCATTCTTGCTGTGTCGTCTTTTAGGCTTGCAGGTAACGGTTTGCAGCTACAAGAAGTTGGCGATTTTTACCACTAAACTTCATACGAAGAACGAATGTTTGTTTAACCACAAAACTGTCATACGAAGCACTGAACCGCCAATTTCTTGTAGGTGCTGTTACCTGCTGAACTTCTAATGGTTTCATTTTTCTTACGGTCATTATAGTCAAATAGAGTCAGGTTTAGGTACACGTAAAATTGAAAAAAGTTGTTCTTTGTCAAACTCCGAAACACCATTGTCATATGCCATTTGCAATGCTTCTGTATATGTAGGTTTTGTGTTGAAGAATTTGCGATTGAAATAGTCATATTTAATGTAAGACCAAAAGTAATAGTAAATTCCTTTAGGTTCAATCATCAACGCTGCATTAATATATTCTTCAATCTTATCAATTGTTGGACGCTGTGTTAGAAATGCTTTGTTTCCTTGTAATAGACAAATTGCGGTATAGAAATAAATTTCTGAATTATCAAAATTATCAACAATCGCCTTTTCAAATGAAGATAATGCTTTATCATATAGATTTAATTTAAGGTAGCAGAAGGCAATTGATGCGTTAAGTTCTTTGTTCTCGGGATTTTCATTTAGCCCTTTCCTGTATTCATTTGCATACTTATTTACTTCAGGCATTGGCATTGAATAGACACTTGTAAAGGTTGAAATAACAATTGGACCGAAACAATATTGACACTCGCTTTGTCCAGTTGTTACTCTTGCTCCACACCCAGGGCAGGATATATCAATTAGTTGATGAGCCATTTTTTATTTGATTAAATTTAGTTTGAAAGTTTTAATAATCTATTTCTTTCTTCTGCTAAGTGTAATATTCTGTTTGATAAAGAAAGAATATATTCTTTGTCATTTTTCAATACAGCAGTTTCAAGGTTCTGAACTAATTCTATTATTTCCTTCTCAATTTTTCTGACACTAATAGATGATTTAGACGGACTACCATGAATTACGTCATAAATACTTTCGATTTTGTTCGATAGCAATTTGTCTGAAACCTTATTGAGAATTGACTTAATCTTTGATGATGTTTCTTTTATGTATTTTAATTCTATTTCACGTATTTCGATGCTATCGGCTGTATATTCATTTGCCAACAAATTAGAAATAAAGAAAAACAAAAAGACAACTGTTATTATGATATGTGCAACTAATGGAATTGTGTAATCAGAAGGATAGACAAAAAAGTTTATGACACCAGTATAATATGAAATGTAGAAGAAAGCATATGTGATTACGAATAGAGGTCTTCCATAATCAGCAGATGCACTTCCCTTTCGTATAAAATAAGGAGTAAGCAGTAATGCTAAGTAGGCCAAATGAATAAATCCATATGAAATCCAAATTGGCAAAGGGTGCTTACTGCCCTTTAGTAAAAAAAAACATGAGTTGAAAGCAATTAAAAAAATTGAATCAAGTATATACCAAAGGTTACGCTTTTTCATATAAATAATTTTCACATTTTACTTAAAATCTCTTTTTTCTTAGCATCAAATTCTTCTTGTGTAATTGCTCCTAAATCAAACATCTCTTTTAATTGTTTTATCTTTTCTACTAGATTATCTTTAGATGATAAGTCCTGATTAGTTTTCTGTTCCTGACCTGTATTGAAAATTTGCTGATTCATACCACCAAAAACACCTGCAACACCTAAACCCATTCCTAAGCCTGCCCCTGTGGAAGCTAAACCATTTGGATTGTTTGCGACACTCTTTAAAATATCTATTTGTTGCTGTTTTGACCAATCCTCGCCTAGTATTCCCATAACATTTTTATCAGCCTGTGCATTCCTCATTTTAGATATTGCATCTATCCCGATTTCGTCATATCGTTTTCTTAGTTCATCATCGTCTATATCTATAGCATGAATTGAAAATTTGGTTAACCTAATTCCATATTCAGCGAGTATTTCTTGAACAAATGGGGAAATAGCATCAGAAAACTCGTCTAATCTAGCGTCAATACCAAGCAGTTCTTGTGTCGATTCGTTTGCTGCTCTTGCGATACTTGATTTTATTTTGCTTTGAAATTCACTAGCAAAATATTTATTTAACTCTTTTTGAGTTTGGAAGGTAATGTTGTTACCAACCAGTTTTTCAAGGAACTTTACAGGATTCTCAATTTGCACTTTGTAAGAACCTCTTGCTTTTAGTTTAGTAGCAACACCAAGCATTTTATCTCTTACTTGAATTGGCGAATCTGTGCCCCAATAAATTTCTTCGGAATGAGCTTTTCTGACGAAGTAAACTACACAATTAAATGTGCTTATACCTCCAGTAAAAGCGTTTCGTAATCGACTAATAAAGGGGTAGTTCTCAGTTGAAAGTGTGTAAGTACCATTTTCAAATGTTTGTTCTACTGTACCACCTTTAATAAAAATTGCTTCTTCGCCCGGCATAACTATAAGAGTAGAATTTGTATTAAAATCTTCCTCAGGTTGTCGCCAAATTAATAATTCACCAGCACCAGTATTTTTAATTACATCAGCCCAGTGTTTTTTACCGCCTGTAAACTCGGTTTCGTTTGGATTTTTATTGAATATTCCCATATTATTTTTTTTTAGAATTAAACAATAGTGGCACGAAGCCACTATTGTTTAACATTGAAATAATTAACCTTTCTTTTCTCTTAATTTTGCTTTCATGCCTTGAATTGCACGTTCCGTGTAATCATTTTGCTCCATTGAACAATAAAATTTGTCACCAGGTACTGTTATTGCAAAATCATTTGAATCAACATTTTTAACGTAATATTTTTTCTCGTTTGAATTCCAAAATTGCTGTTCAACTGTATCTGTAACAGTTGAGAAATTGGTAATGTCCTTGTAAAAATATTCTTCAGTTGAGACCTTTTTATCGTCTTTGCTAAAGTGTATGGTATTTCTATATATATACACTTGAGAAGAAGAAAAAAACAGCCAAGTAATTTGATAGGCGGAACTACGATATTTATTATCTGTTCCCTGTTTTGCCCAATCAACATTTTTGCCAAAAGTCCATCCCTCAAAATGAACGGGTTCAATTTCACTTACTTGTGATTCATCTAATCCAATTTTAGCCAATGCCTTTTGTTTAAAATCACTTTGCTTAATTGTGCTTGCAACTAAATTGTCATACTCTGCATCTGTTATTCTTTTGGTTAAAAATCCACCTTTACCAAAAAAATACTTGATTACATCTTGTTGTTGTTGAGGTCTGCCTTGAATTAATTTCTTTAATTCAGCAGGTTCGGAGATTCCTTTGAAGTAAATATAACCTCCGATGATTAAAATAACGATTACGATTCCCATTTTTTTTATTTTTTATTTTTTTTAAATTTATGCCTACTCTATTTATTATTAAGGTTTTCGGCTACTCCTTTTTGTATTTGTATCGCTGTAATGTGCATTAACTTGTGTCCATAGGCATATGAATTATTTTTTACTTAAAGGTTCAAAGTTAACTGTCAAAGTATAAGAATTGAACCGTTTTATTCTTATAGTTTGTTTTTTCTTCTTTGTTTTCAATATGTCAATTCTCTTCTCCGTTGGCATTGTGGTCTGTTTTAGTTTTGCAGGTAACAATATATTTGCGAATATACACAACTTGAACAATTTTGCCTAAAAATCATAATTCATTGATTATCAATAGTAAAACTTGCGCATTTTTGGATATAAATCAATGCGGGAGTTGCGCAAAGCCATTTTGATCAAAGACCTCTACGCATTAATTTATCGAGCGGACTTTCAATTGAACCCAATGATTTTCGGGAAACATGGGTGTATATTTCTGTGGTTTTTAAACTGGCATGGCCCAGCATATTTTGAATGTAACGAATGTCGGTTCCGGCTTCCAATAAATGTGTTGCAAAACTGTGACGCAAACTATGAAAACTTGCCGGCTTTTTAATGTTAGCCAATTGTTTGGCATTTTTAAAAACTTCCTGAATGCTTCGTACACTGTAAGTTTCACCATATTGGCCCTCAAATAAATATACCTTTGGTTTATACTTGACAAAATACAATCGCAAATTTTCCAGTAAAACCGGCGAAAGCGAAACATACCGATCTTTGTAACCTTTAGAATTTCGTATATGAATTAACAGTCGCTCACTATCAATGTCGGTTAACTTCAAATTGACAACTTCACTTATTCTAAACCCGGCGCTATATGCAAGATATAATATTGCACGGTGTTTTATGTTTTCTAATGCGGCTAATAACCGATAAACCTCATCTTCACTTAAAATATTAGGTAATTTATTGGGCTTTTTAGGTCGCGGCAAATCGTAAACACGACGTGCCTGCTTTAACACTTTTTCAAAATAAAATTTAATTGCGTTAATTCGTCCATTGGTTGCAGAAGCACTAATTTTTTCCTCTTTTATCCCATGTAACATATATTGCCGTATTTGTTCACTTGTTATTTCTTGCGGACTCAGCCCATTGTAATAATTCAAAAATCTGAGAAAATCGGAACGATAGTTCTTTCTTGTATTGATGCTGTAATTCATTAATAATAACTCTTCATCAAACCGAATTAAAGCGGCTAATTGCTCATTGTTATTTGATATTAGCGCATGTGCCGAATTATCAACAATCGTTGAGTGCTCATCCGGTTTTACAATAATTAATTCGTAATCATTTGCTTCACTGAACAATTGTTTCAAAAACTGAAAATGTGGCTTCGTGTACGCAACATACCAACAACTGTGCGTTTTACTCCATTTGCCACCCGTTTTTTTAAGCGCGTTTACAAGTGTAGCATCATAAGCAAATTCGATTTTAATTTGTTGCTCACCTCTATGGTGGAAAGCACTTAGTGTAACTTTTTTCATTTTAAGGGTTTAAACAATTCAAAAGTATGTACAATATTTTAAATAATTGGATACGGTATTCCGAAAAGTTGGATTATGTAAAATTGATGGAAAGTGATCTATGCCGGGCATTTTTTTTATTAATTGCTTCAATAATAAAATGTGTTGGTGTCGACTAAGCCTAATCTAGCCCCGATAGAAGTGGAAATTGCTTGCGAGGAACGAGCAAACAATTGCAACGGATAGCGGGTGCCAAATGAAATTAGGGAGCGAAATTTTGCTGCTTCAAATAATTTTATTTCCCAAACCGGGCTCGGGTTTACAATATATCTTTTCCATATTCGTCATCTTATTATCTTTACCTGAAATATCACAGCCATGTTACTTATACCTATTATTATTATTGTTGTATTGTTGCTCATTATTGTGGGTTTGTACAATACCCTTGTTGGTCGCAAAAACCAAGTGGAAAATGCGTTTGGAACAATTGATGCCATGCTTAAGAAGCGCTTCGATTTAATTCCAAACCTTGTTGAAACCGTTAAACAATACATGACCTACGAGCAGGATACGCTTACTAAAATTGTAGCCCTGCGCAATTCTATTCAGCAACAACCCAATATGCCTGCTCAGGAGCGCATCGGACTGGAAAATCAGCTTACCGGTTTGCTTAGCAATTTGCGTATTGCGGTTGAAAATTATCCGGACTTGAAAGCGAATAACAGTTTTATTCAATTACAAAGTACCTGGACCGAAATTGAAGAACAAATTTCTGCTGCGCGACGTACTTACAATGCCGCCGTAACTGCCTATAATAATTCAGTGGAAATGTTTCCAACCAATATTATGGCAAACATGATGGGTTATAAGCGTAAAGAGGTGTTAACAATTGAAGAAGCAGAACGCAAAAATGTTTCTGCCAAAGATTTGTTTAACAATTAATTAAGAAACTTTTTCCCGATTTTTTAGTTATACTATTATTCATTTAATAGTTTAAAATCAGGAGAGTAAAATGATAGGTTCCGGTGCGATGGTGATCGGTTTGGTTTTTATGGTTATCGGATTAATTGTGAGTGGTATTTTAAAAAGTAAAATTGCTAAATACCAGCAAATTCCGGTAAAAGGTGGTTTAACGGGTAAAGATATTGCTGAGCGGATGTTATCGGAAAACGGCATTCACGATGTGCAGGTGGTTTCGGTGCCCGGACGGTTGAGCGACCACTATAACCCCCTCAATAAAACAATTAACCTCAGCGAAGATGTTTACAGTCAAAGTAACGTTTCGGCCGCTGCAGTAGCTGCACATGAATGTGGACACGCGGTTCAGCATGCTACGCAATACAGTTGGCTGCGCATGCGCAGTCAGTTAGCCCCTGTGGTAGGTTTTGCTTCAGGATGGGTAATGTGGGTGATACTTGCCGGCTTATTAATTGCAGGCAGTTTGGGTCAAACGCTGTTACTTGCCGGTATTATATTATTCGGAATGATAACGCTGTTCAGCCTTATTACACTTCCGGTAGAAATTGACGCCAGCAACAGGGCTATAAAATGGCTGCAAGGCAGCAGTGTTGGATTACCATGGAAATGGCCAACGCCCGCGATACCTCAAATTGGGCCGGTTATACTTATGTAGTTGCTGCTATCGGCTCGCTTACTACCCTCATTTATTACATACTTTTGTTTATGGGTAGAAGGAGTGAGTAATAAAAAAGTGCAAAAATTTTACTGATAATCAGCGAGTTATGAAGGTGACTCGCTTTTTTTTGTGCATTTTCCTTGTATTTTGAAAGGGGTAAAGGTATCTTTGCTGCCCCGTAGATAAAACGGGTATTTTAAAACAGTTAACAAAAACCATACAGTGGATACTTTAAGTTACAAAACCAGATCGGCCAATGCGGCAACAGTTACGCATGATTGGTGGCTGATAGACGCTGACGGTCAGACTTTAGGTCGCCTGAGCGCAAAAGTAGCTGCCATCTTAAGAGGTAAAAACAAACCGTATTTTACCCCTCATACTGATTGCGGTGATTACATTATCATTATCAATGCCGAAAAGGTAAAACTTACCGGTAAAAAAATGCTGGAAAAAGAGATTGACTGGTATACAGGATACCCTGGTGGCCGTAAGGTTGCCAATCCTAAAACAGTTTTAGCTAAACAACCGCATAAATTGTTGGAACGCTCCATCAAAGGCATGTTACCGCACAACAAACTCGGTTCTGCCATGTATAAAAAATTGTTTGTGTATGCAGGTACTGAACATCCGCATGCCGCTCAAAAACCTAAAACATTAAAATAATTACAGCATGGAAACAATAAATGCAGTTGGCAGAAGAAAAAATGCGGTTGCCCGTGTTTTTCTTAAAAAAGGCAAAGGAACTATTACCGTAAATGGTAAAGATTATAAAGAATATTTCGCAGCGAAACACTTATTGCACAATGTTACTGATCCACTGGAAACAGTAAATATGGCTAATGATTTCGACGTAGTTGTAAACGCAACAGGCGGTGGCATTAAAGGTCAGGCAGAAGCTGTTAAAATGGGGATTTCAAGATGTCTCGTTAAAATGAACGAAGAGTTAAAACCCGCATTAAAAGCAAAAGGTTTTCTCACTCGCGACAGTCGTATGGTGGAAAGGAAGAAATTCGGTCTTCACGGTGCACGTCGTGCTACACAATTCTCTAAACGTTAATCGAAAAAGCGAAATCAAATGGAAAAATTATCATATAACGAGTTATTGGAAGCCGGTGTACACTTTGGACACTTACGTAAAAAATGGAATCCGAAAATGCTTCCTTATATTTTCATGGAGAAAAAAGGTATTCACATTATTGACCTTTACAAAACTCTTGAAAAATTAGATGAAGCTGCTGCAGCTTTGAGAAATATTGCACGCAGTGGTAAAAAAATCATGTTTGTTGCCACAAAAAAACAGGCAAAAGAAACAATGGAAGAACAAGCACGCCGCGTTGGCATGCCGTTCGCAACCGAACGTTGGTTAGGTGGTATGCTTACCAACTTTACTACCATTCGTAAAAGCATTAAA
The DNA here is from genome assembly GCA_016706255.1 of Bacteroidota bacterium. Lineage (NCBI taxonomy): Bacteria > Pseudomonadati > Bacteroidota > Bacteroidota bacterium. The sequence goes on from JADJJZ010000003.1 coordinate 269,094, forward strand.
AAATTACAAACTATCGAAAGAATGTTGTCTGACGGTTCGGCAGAAAACATGACCAAAAAAGAGCGCCTGGTGTTAAGCCGCGAACGCGATAAATTGGAAAAAGTTATCGGTGGTGTTGTTCAGTTAAACCGCTTACCTGCTGCTTTGTTAATTGTTGATATCGGACATGAACATATTGCCATTGCTGAAGCACACCGTTTAAATATTACTACTTTCGGTATGGTTGATACCAACTGTGATCCTAATAAAGTTGATTTTGCAGTTCCTGCAAATGATGACGCAGCTAAATCAATTGCCATTGTTGTTAAATATTTAACCGATGCAATTGTTGAAGGTTTGGAAGAACGTGCTAAAAACAAAGAAGAAATGGAAGATGCACGTCACGACGGCAGAGACGAATTTTCTGACAAGGATGAGGAAATCAGACTTGCAGGTGAAGAAGATGCTGACGGACAACGCAAAGGCCCAAGAGGTAAAGGTGGTCCAAGAACAGCAGACAGAAAACCTGGTGCTCGCAGACCAATGACTCAGCGCAAGAAATAATTTGTTTTTAAATAATACTTAATAAACAAAACCCTTCCACCTGAGGCGGAAGGGTTTTTTAAAATAAACAAAAAGGAGAATAATTATGTCAGTTACAATTACTGCCAGTGATGTAAACAAATTGCGTCAAATCACAGGCGCAGGTATGATGGATTGCAAAAAAGCACTTGGTGAAACAGGTGGTGATTTTGAAGCAGCAATCGACTATCTGAGAAAAAAAGGACAAAAAGTTAGCGAAAAACGCGCCGATCGTGAAACAAACGAAGGTGTTGTTATTGCTGTAACAAACAATGATGGTACTTTCGGTACTATTATGGGACTTGGTTGTGAAACCGATTTCGTGGCTAAAAATCAGGATTATATCGATTTCGCAAAATCTATTTCTGATATGGCTATGGCAAATAAATCTGCAACAAAAGAAGATTTACTTGCTTTAACAATGGACGGTATTACCATCAGCGAAAAAATTGCTGAACAGGTTGGTAAAATCGGTGAAAAAATTGATATCACTGATTATGCCTTATTAACCGGCGAAACTGTTGTTGCTTACAACCACTCAAATGGTAAAGTAGGTGTGTTGGTTTCCCTCAATAAAAAAGGTGATGCCATTGTTGCTGCAGGTAAAGATATTACCATGCAAATTGCTGCAATGTCACCAATCGGTATCGATAAAGATGATGTGCCTGAAGAAGTTAAAACCCGCGAAATGGAAATTGGTCGCGAACAGGCTCGTGCTGAAGGTAAACCTGAAGCTATTCTTGAAAAAATTGCAACCGGTAAACTGGAAGCATATTTTAAAGATGCCACTTTGTTAAATCAGAAATTTGTTAAGGATAACAGCAAATCTATTCGCGATGTATTAGCATCTGTTGAAAAAGATTTAACTGTTACTGCTTTCAAACGTATTGGTTTAGGAGCTTAATTTTTAAAATCAACATAATTATACGCCGCTGGATTTACTTCCTGCGGCGTTTTTGTTTTACAGGCAGCTGACTTGTGGGGCAACGTAAACCGCTTATTTGTAGTCTAACTAAAAATGGTATCTTTATCTACGAAACAAAGCAACTATTTCATGCGGTCAATATGCACACACATGACCTTATGGATAATGCTGTTGTGTTCTATGTCGTTATACGGACAGCAGGCGCAATTGCAAACATCTGTAAATCAGTCTTCTGATATACTTTTTATTGAAAATAAAGGTCAGGTTATAAATGAAAATGGCCGGCCGGCAACGGATGTACTTTTTGTAATGAAGCAACCTGATTTTTCAATCTTCATTTATAAAGATGGATTGAGCTATCAGTTTACAAAAAACATTGGAGCTGCACCTTCTCAAATACCAACTACTTTAACTGATTTAATGGAGGATTTTCCATTAAATGAACTACTCATAAGCACACATCGTGTTGATGTTAAATTTCAATCGGCAAATAAAAATGCGGTTGTAACACCAATGCTAAAAAATATTTACACCGAAAATTATTTTGGTAATGCTGATATCACCAATATTGCTTCCTTCGAAAAAATTGTTGTAACAAATATTTATTCCGGAATCGATTGGGTATTATATCAATTGGATGGAAAATTAAAATATGATTTAGTTGTGCATCCCGGTGCAAATGTGCAGCAAATAAAAATGGAAATTATTGCTGCGGATGAAACTGTTTTACTCAACGATGATCATCTCCAAATAAAAACAACACTTGGTGAAATTAATGATGCCGGTTTATTGTGTTATACAAAAAATACAGGTGTACACATAGATAGTAAATTTGAATTAAAAAATAATGTGGTGCAATTTAATATTGCTGATTATGATGCATCACAAACATTAATTATTGACCCTTCACTCGATTGGTCTACTTATTATGGTGGTTTTGGTGAAGATGCTGTTAACGGAATGGAAGTGGATTTGGATGGTAATATTTTAATTACCGGCTATACCAGCAGCAGTAATAATATAGCTGCACTAGGTTATAAAAATAGTTATTTGGGTGGATTTTTTGATGTGTATGTTGCAAAATTGAACAACAGCGGACATCGCATTTGGGGCACTTATTTTGGTGGTAATAAAGGAGATTATGGAACAGAAGTAGCCGTAAATCAAATTAACGAAATTTATGTAACCGGATTTACATTCAGTGCCAATTTTGAAACTACACCCGGCGCACATCAGGAAGACCTTGGGAATAATTACGATGCATTTTTATTTAAATTAACAGAAGATGGTGATTTAATGTGGTCGACTTTATACGGCGGCGGCAATTATGATTATGCACGTGGTTTGGCAATAGATACATCCGGTAATATTTATATTTCGGGTTCAACTTCCAGTGGTTCTGCTATTGCAAGTGGTGGATGGCAAAATATTAAATCAGGTGGTGATGATGAATTTCTTGCAAAATTTGATGGCAATGGTGTTCGCCTTTGGGCAACTTATATGGGTGGAGAAGCAGGTGATTACAGTCGCGCTGTAGGTGTTGATCACAACAATAATGTATATATGGTTGGCTATACTGAAAGCACAACCGGAATTGCTTATAATGGTTTCGATGAAATTTGGAGTGGCAATTATGATTGTACACTCACAAAATATGATGAAAACGGATTGATGATTTGGTCTACTTATTTTGGTGGGAATGGAGAAGATAATGCCAACGGAATTGCATTTGATATTAATGATAATATTTATGTCGCTATTCAAACCGGAACAAATACCGGATTAGCATTGGATGGTTATCGCGGAACAAGTGGTGGCGGAATTGATGCCATGCTCGCAAAATTTAATTCCGATGGTAACAGATTGTGGTCAACGTATTATGGCGGCGCAGGTGAGGATATGGCAAAAGCTGTTGCTGTTAATAATGAGTATGTTTATTTATGCGGACATACTTCTTCTACTTCAGGAATTGCACAATATGGTTATCAAAATACCAATGGTGGAATTCGTGATGTGCTATTAACAAAATTTGATGTATTCGGTAATTTTTATTGGGCAACTTATGCAGGCGGATATTGGGATGAATACGGAAGAACAATAGATATTATTGATGATGAACATGTAGTTTACGGTGGAAAATCATTTAGTTGGGATTTTCCTACAACGCCGGGCGCACATCAAAAATATTATGGTGGTGGTCCTGCAGATGGTGTTGTGCAACATGTTTACGATTGCGCAAGTGCAGAAGTTTATTATGCCGATTTTGATGGTGATGGTTATGGTGCAGCTGGGACAAATATTTTATCTTGTAATACTATACCGGGTTTTGTTTTAAATGGCGATGATTGTAATGATACAGTAAATACCATTAATCCTGCCGCAATAGAAATATGTAATGGTATTGATGATAATTGCAGTGGATTGATTGATGAAAATTTAGTTACAGCAAACATCACTGCTTTAGGTGTTACTACTTTTTGTCAGGGTAATACTGTTGTATTACAGGCCGATTTTGGAGTAGGATATTTATATCAATGGCGAAAAAATGGTGTTGATATAATTGGAGCGACCGGACAAAATTACACGGCTGGTGCAACAGGGGCATATACTGTTTTAGTTTCTGTTGCGGGAAGTTGTTCTGCAATTTCTGCTTCAATATCAGTAACCGTTAACAAAAAACCCAAACCTGCAATTACTGCTTTAGGTAGTTTAGATATTTGTTTAGCCGGAAGTGTAAATTTAAAAACGGCAAATAAAGTAGGCAGCACTTATCAATGGTATAAAAATGGAATTGCAATTGCAGGTGCTACAAGCAATTTGCACACAGCAACTGCAGCCGGAAATTATTATGTGCGTGAAACAAGTGCAGCAGGTTGCGTAAAAAATTCCACATCAGTTGTGGTAACCAGCAGTTGTAAAACAGGTGCAGATGATAATTATCTGTTTACAGTTTCGCCAAATCCGGCAAATGATTTTATCACTATTTATTTTGAAGCGTCAATTTCTGAAAGCAAGGACGCGGAAATATTCTTATATAACGAACTTGGCCAGGAAATTTTACATATTCAGGAAACGATGTCCAACCATGGTTTAAATAAAACAATACAATTACCGGCAGGCATTGCCACCGGTATGTATGCTATAAGAATTATCGTAGATGGGAAAACATATCAGCTGCCGATAATAGTGCAGTGATTTAATTAGCTAATTAGCTGATTAGCAAATTAGCTGATGGGGTTCATAGTTGGAATGAAAATTATGCTCAAATTCGAATGGTGAATTAACTCAATTTTTTTTAACCGCGGAGGCCGCAGAGAAAATACACGCAGAGGAAACACAGAGGGATGATTAGTAAAGTCGAATTTTAAGCTATACATGTTAATTAAAAACTATCAATATCATACCAACTCAAAATTCTCCGTGCGCTCTGTGGGCTGTTTCTCCGTGACCTTTGTGGTTACTTTACTCAATAATTTGAAATAAATCCAACCTTAAATTTAGCTCCGAATGAAATACTTACTCAAAATCGGCTGTTCCAATGATAATTAATCACATTACGAGTCGGGCTAATATTGATTAACCCCAACGAGAGCTCCGAATGAACTACTTACTCAAAATCGGCTGTTCAATTAGCACATTGGTACATTCTCACATTGGTACATCAATTCACCCAAACCTCATCACAAAAAATCCATGAATTCCCACCTTTTCCCGGATGCCAATCGGGCACAGTGCCGTAATTAATAGCTTTAAATTTGATATACCTTGCTGTTGTAGCAGGAAAAGTAGTTGTTAAATTTTGAATTTCTTTTGAATCATAATTATCTGCAGCAACTGTATTTTTAATTGTTGTGAGTAAGGTGAATTTTTTGCCATCATCAGACACATAAATTTCCAAAACAGATGGCATCCAAACCCAACTCCGAACATCCTGCAAAAAACCTGCACCTGCTGAAGTAAATGTTTTTTTAGCACCGCAATCTAATACCACTTCCATATTCTCTCCCCACCAGCCTTGCCACATACCTGTTCTGAAATCGCTACTGCCGTGTAAACCATCAATTAAAGCAGTGTTACCACCGGCGGTATATTGTTTATTATAATTGGTAATATAATTAACCTGATAATTATTTTCCCGTTGTGTGAATTTTGCTGTAACTACACCTGAACAGTATAATTTTCGGTCATCCATACAATATGTTGCTTTAATTATTGAGGTAGATGCTATTTTAATTGTGATTGGTTTGTCAGTTAAAGCAGTCAAAATTCCCGGTTCATCATTAATGGTGTAATAAATATAACCCAATATCATATCTGAAGCAATGGTAATTGTTGCTTCGCCGGTGAAACTGGTGCCGGGCCCTGTAATAATTGGAGCATGCATTGCACCCGGCTCAACAATATTTTTACTTTGACGAACACTCAGGTTTTTATTATCCGTAAAATTAAATTCCAACGAACCGCCCTGCATTATTTGCTGATGTGAAATTGAGTAACCGTTAACTGCAGTTCCATTTAATTTGGACGAGGCGAGATAAATACTTTTATCAGTTCTGTTATTGGTGGTAATGGTAAATTTTTTATTGTTTTCTAATTGAATTACAACTTTATCGAAAATAGCGGCGCCAAAATCATATTTCGGAAGGCCCGGACAAACCTGATATAATCCCATTGCACTTAATACATACCACGCACTCATTTGTCCGCAATCTTCATTGCCAATTAATCCGTCAGGTGTGTTTTTATAAAACTCCCGCATTATTTTATCGACATAAAATTGTGTTTTATAAGGTGTTGATGTGTAATTAAATAAATAAGCATAATTGTGACTCGGTTCGTTGCCATGTGCATATTGTCCGATTAATCCGGTAATATCCGATTGCACCCGTCCTGATGTTGCTGAAGTTGTTGTAAATAATTCATTCAGGTGTTTTTCAAACGCTGCACTTTCTTTAATGGCCTGCGGGAAAAAAAATGCATATTGCCAGGCATTCGCTTCCGTATAATTAAAATTCACTTCAGTAGGATCAAACGGACTATACCATCCGCCATTAAAACGTGGACGTGCAAATTGATTGTCCATTAAGTTTTTATAATTGCTACCTCTGTTTGTAAAATATGTTATTTCCTCAAATGGAGCTTTTACTAAATTCGCCATTTGTGCAATACACCAGTCATCATAACTATATTCCAAAGTTTTTGAAACGGATTCAGGTTCTTCATTGCTCTCAATAAATCCTTTTTCTTTATAAAAACTTAATCCGTAATGATCGGCCATGGCACTGCTTTTCATGGCTGTGTAAGCCTTTTGTAAATCAAAATCATTAATTCCCTTCACAGCAGCATCTGCAATTACGCTTACTGAATGATAACCAATCATACATTCTGTTTCATTGCCACTTAACTCCCAAACCGGTAATCGCCCGCTCTGCTCATATTGTGCAATAAAAGTATTGATAAAATCATTTGTTCTGCTTGCATCTGTAAGTGTGAGTAAGGGATGTAAGGCTCTGAATGTATCCCATAATGAAAACACCGTGTAATTATTAAATGTTTGGGAAACATGAATGGTATTATCACGGCCGCGGTATTTATCATCAACATCTTCATAAATATTTGGAGCGAGCATGGTATGATAATAGGCAGTATAAAATATTACTAAATTATTATCGGGGTCGGTAAGTGATTTTTTTTCATCAGCAGCACTACTTACAGCTATTTTACTTAATTCATAATTCCAGATATAAGCGGCTTCATTTTTTACTTTATCAAAATCCCAATCGGGAATTTCTGCCTGCATATTTTTCCAGGCGCCTGCACAATTAACCGGCGATAATGCACATTTTACCAAAAGTGTTGCATTGGCAGAAGTATTGAACGTAAAAAATGCTTTTAAATCTGTACCACTTAAAATAATTGGGCGGAAACCTTGGCCAGCAGTTTTTTGTAATAAATTAGAATCGGAAACGCCTGCAATGGTAAATGGTTGTGAAAATTCTATCGCAAAATATAACCACTGATCTTTTGCCCATGAGGAGGATCGACGTAAACCTTGAATTTTAGTTGGAGATATTACTTCAATATAACTTCCCTCCAACAATAAATCGCGATGTGTTAAATCTAAAATTACGTTTGATTCTTTGCCCGGTATAAACGTATATTTATGTAGCCCAACCCTTGCTGTGGCAGTTAATTCTACATTAATTTTTTCATCATTTAAAATTACCTGGTAATACCCGGGGCTTGCTTTTTCATTAGCATGCGAAAAGGTAGAAGCATATCCCTTTTTGGTATCGTTATTTACACTACTAATTGTAGTGGGAATTCCTGAGGTGGGCATTAATAAAATGTCACAATAATCTGCCACACCGGTACCGCTTAAATGGGTATGTGAAAAACCATAAATAATGCTGTCGCTATAATGGTAACCCGAGCAGCCATCCCAATCGTTGTATCCATCAGGGCGAGTGTCGGGACTTAACTGCACAAACCCGTAGGGCAGGGTAGCACCGGGAAAAGTATGGCCATGTCCGCCTGTTCCGATAAATGGATTTACATATTGGGTGAAATTTTGAGCCAGGGCAATTTGGGAAATAAAAACAAAAAGGAGTGTAAATCGTTTCATGGCATGAAGTTAAAAAAATTGGGATGAACAAATTATGGTTACGCACGTTTTTTCCCATATTGGGGAATATATCTACAAAACCAACTGAACATTAATTTCGTATATAGATTTTTTTTTAGAAATTGGCTTGTTTTACGGCTTTTAATTATATTTACTTTTTGATAGCACAATTATTGTAAATAATTGATTGTTAGCACACTACCATCTATAAAACGTTTTTTTACATATGTTAAGATTCATCAAACTCGGACTCCTCGTGTTAACACCGTTTTCTTTTACATTTGGTCAAAAAGACTGTTCATTTGACAATACCGGAAAAATTCCGCTCATTGATTTGGCCGGCGGATATTTTAATGGAGTGGCCGGCGGACTTTACCCCGGAGGTACAAATAGCAGACCACCTGAACATCTTGCAAAATGTATTGAACATGTTTCATTAATTCAACCATTAAATACAGCAGGCAATCCTGACCCGAATGGTAAAGTTGTAATGTTGGGTATCGGCGCAAGTAACCCAATGGTGGAATTTCAGCAATTCAAGGAATTTTCAGAAGCATTTGATCCACTGAATGATGCATTGGAAATTATTAATGCATGCCAGGGTGGAATAGCCATTCAAAAAATGTATGAAGCATCCGATACTTTTTGGATTGGTGTAGATAATTTACTTGAAGATAACGGATTGAACCCAAAACAGGTGCAGGTAATTTGGGTGGAACAAGAAAACACCAATAGTTATGATACACTTTTTAATACCGCAACAACTGCATTGGTAAATGATTTTTTGCGTTTAATGAAAGTTATTAAACTTAAGTTTCCGAATGCTCAAATTTGTTATGTTTCTGCCAGAACTTATGCCGGCTATGCTGATCCTATAGATCCTGAATTATCAAAAGGGTTATTATACCCACGCGATTATTTTAACGGATGGGCAATAAAGCGACTGGTTGAAAATGTAATTAATGCAACAGGCGAATATGATTACGAAGGTGTGGATGCAATAATTCCGCTGGTTACCTGGGGCACTTATAATTGGACTGATGGATCAACACCACGTAATGATGGAATGTTTTTAGATTGCTACGAAGATACTGATCCCGATGGTTTACATTTGTCAGGCGTTGGTGAACATAAATTCGGGGAATATATGTTCGAATATTTTAAAACAGATACCACTGCTCAATATTGGTATTATGATGAAGGATTTTTAGATATTAAAAATCAGGATTTAGCAAAAAGTGAAATAATGATTGTGCCGAATCCGGCAAGTGGCAATACAATTAAATTTAATGCCACAGCCTTTTTACCAAATGAACAGATTAATTATCAGATTGCTGATGCAACAGGTAAATTAATAACAACAGGCATTGGTTATGGTAACGAAAATATTGATATTACAATAAATGATTTACCATCCGGTTTATATACCATAAATGCATTTGCAGAAAGTGGCGTTGCAGCGGGTCGGTTTATTGTAACCCATTAATTTAAATCTTTCCAGATAAGTGAAGCGCTACCTAAAATGGCTGCTTCACTTTCTTTTAATCCTGATGGCACGATCGGGATTTTATTTTTATATATCGGCAGCAAATAACTTTCGAAACTTTTTATTGTTGGTTTAAAAATTAAATCCCCGGCCTGTGCTAGTCCGCCGAATAAAAATATTTTTTCAGGTCGCGTATAACAAACTGAATTACTTAATGCGAACCCAAGAATTTCACCTGTTTTTTTAAATGCTTCCATAGCAATGGTATCACCTTCAATTGCTTTTTTATAAATTTCAGCACTATCTATCATATTACCGATACTGGTTCTAAACTCATCCAGATTTTGGTTGCGCACCAATTCATAATATGTTTTTACAATACCGGGTGCACTTACATATTGTTCCAAACAGCCTCTTCTGCCACAAGGGCATTCACGGCCATTTCTGTAAACAATGGTATGCCCTAATTCACCGGCCAGGCTATCATAACCGTAAGCGATATTTCCATTTACCACAATCCCACTTCCTAAACCTGTACCTAAAGTGATAAACAAAAAATCTTTCATGCCTTTTGCAGCACCAAAATACATCTCGCCAATTGCAGCAGCTTTTGCATCATTCGTTAAGGCAACAGGTAAGGAAAATGTTTTTTCAAAGTATTTTTTCAGCGGAATTACACCCTGCCATGGAAGATTTGGTGCAAAATCGATGGTGCCTTTATAATAATTGCCATTAGGCGTGCCAATACCAACACCTACCAGCTTAACACCTAGTGTTGAACATTGCTCCTGCGCCCATTTATACAGGTCAGCAGGTAACATTTCCGGGTTGGGGTAGCCCTTGGTTTTCGCTTTGTCGGTCGCTAAAATGTGGCCATTGTGGTCAACAATACCAAATTTTATCCCGGTTCCACCTATGTCAATTCCTAAAACTACCTCGTTCATTTAGCTGTTTTGCGGTAAAATTAAATTATTTGTTCAATAATCGGCGATGATAGTTGATTTGACCCTGGTGATAAGCCAAATGTGCCAGCAAATGGAACAACACATAATTTATCGTTTTACCTGCTCCAAATTTATCGGTTGGATATATATTAGCAGTACTTCCGTCTTCCATTTTATCAAAGGTAGTTGACACTACATCCGAAGTAATGGTAAGCAGCGATATTAATTCCGTTTTCGGAATATCTTTTAAACTGAATTCAGCATCACGGTCGCGCACATACGGTGTGTCACCTAAAATTGCACCAACAAACAAACGTAAATTTCCGGCTAAATGCAGTGCAAGATTTCCGGCACTATTATTAATTCCGGGAGCAACTTTCCAAATATCCTGTTCATTGGTATAGGCAGTAATATCATCAACTGCCATTTTTAAATACCGTGCATACATTTCATTTAATTCTTTGAGCATATTGTTTTATTTAAATAATAAAATGGATTGATTAATCTGTTTTTTTGAACCCATAATAATTACTCCGTCGCCAACCTGAATAGCAGCGGTAGGTCCCGGATTTAAAATATATTTTTCCGAACCTGATTTAATACCAATTATTGTAGCACCTGTTTTTTTCCAACAATCCACTTCACCAACTACCAGGTTTTTTTCAGCACTGATTTCCTGTATAATAAAATCATCGCCGGTAGAGGTGGACATAATATCAATAAATTCTTCAATATCCGGATTGTTCACCAGCATGGCCATATGCGCTCCGCCTATTTTATCGGGCATAATAACATTTTTTGCTCCCGCACTTTTTAATTTTTTAATGGAGGTTACATGTGTGGCGCGACTAATAATTTTAATTTTCGGATTTAACGATTTTGCGGTAAGACAAACAAATACATTTAATGCATCATCAGGCAAAGTTGTAATAATTGCATCTGCAACCATTATTCCTGCACTTAACAACGTTTCATCTTTGGTGGCATCAGCTTGAATAAAATGATAGCCGGTTACTTCAGGATGTTCCTGTATTTTATTGATATCATTTTCAATAATCACCAAACCATCACTTGTTTTATTTAATATACGTGCGGCTTCTCTGCCATTTCTGCCAAATCCGCAAATAATGGTATGCCCTTTTAATGTATCGATATCTTTTTGCATCTTATATTTTTTATAATAACGTATAAATTCTCCATCTAAAAAATATCTTGAAATTTGAGTAATAAAGTATCCAAATATTACCAGGCCTGCCACAATTAAAAATATGGTAAATATCTTCCCTTCATCACTCAATGGATGTACCTCCGAAAACCCAACCGTTCCCAAAGTGATTATGGTCATATAAAAGGCATCCAGTAACGAAAAATGTTCAATCAGCATGAACCCGACAATGCCTATAAGTATAGCGCCACCTAATAAAAATAAAGCTAAATAGGTTTTTTGAAACGGATTATTTCCCGAAAATTTCATTTTTAAATAATTGGAAGTGGCAAGGGTAAAATTAACAGTAAAAATAGGATTCAAGTGCAAACAAATGTCACCGATATCAATTTAAAGTAAGGGTTGGATAGCAAAATCCAATTCGCATATTTTGCGCGCTATTTCGTCATTAAAGCAGGTTGTGGAATAACTGCCTTTGCAAAAGCAGATTTTATGTAAGATTTTTGCAGCTCAAGAAAAGAAACATGGATTTTTCAATATTTGCACATGCTGATGCCTGGATTGCCCTCTTAACCCTTACGGTACTTGAGATTGTACTGGGTATAGACAACATCATTTTTATCAGCATCCTCTCTACAAAACTACCTGAAGCGCAACAAAAACCTGCCCGTCGCTGGGGTTTGGGCCTGGCAATGGGTACCAGAATCCTGTTATTACTATCCATTAGCTGGATTTTAAGCCTGCAGGAGGACTTGTTTAAAATTGGCTCCATGGGCATTTCCGGTCGCGACCTGGTGCTCCTTTCGGGTGGTTTATTCCTTATTTATAAGGCAACCACCGAAATCCACGCCAAAATTGAAGGCGATGAACACGATGAGGAGGCAAAAGTGAAACGTCCTTCCTTTATGTCTATCATTCTCCAGATTTTATTGCTCGATATCGTGTTTTCACTCGATTCCGTTATCACAGCAGTAGGTATGGTGGATGCCGATAAGGTGATAATTATGATTTTGGCTGTTATTATAGCCGTGGGTATTATGCTTTTTGCCGCAGACCCAATCAGCAATTTTGTCCAAAAACACCCAACCGTTAAAATGCTCGCCCTCTCATTTTTAGTGATGATCGGCGTTAGTTTACTTATTGAAGGTACAGGAGGCCATGTTGAAAAAGGATTTATTTATGTTGCAATGGGCTTCTCGGTTGTAGTTGAAATGCTCAATTTGCGCATGCAAGCCAAGGCCAAAAAACGTAAGGAACAGAAAAATTTAGACGAAAACGAATTTGGTAATTAATACAAATAAAAATATTATAGCAGCCCGGTAGCTTTTAGTTACCGGGTTTTTTTATTCACTTTTAAATAACCACTTTTGACGCGCTGCCATATACGCCGGAAAATACGCTGCCGCACATCCTACAAATAATACCGTTAAAAATACATTCACATAATCTTTCCATTCCAAAGCAATAGGATAGGCAGTTACCACAAATGTTCCCTGTCCAGGAATAGTTACAATGCCAAATTTCATTTGTAAATAACACAAAATTGTAGCGAGGGTAAATCCGATACCAATACTTACTAAAGTTTGTAAAATACCCTGAATAAAAAATATATTGCGAATAGTAGATTCAGTTGCACCTAACGAACGTAAAATACCAATGTCTTTTTTCTTGTCAATTACCAGCATCGCAATTGAACCAATCATATTAAATGCAGCAATAATAAAAATGAATGTCAGAATAAAATACACAGCCCATTTCTCCGTGCGCATTACACGATACAAAAATTCATTTTGCATGAAGCGGTTTTTAACCACATAATCATCACCCATTATTGCACTAATACGTTTCATTATGGCATCAACTTCTTTCGCAGATGTTGTTTTAATTTCTAAAGAACTCACTTCGCCATTTTCATATTCTAATAAACTGCGAATAAATGGCAAAGAAGTAATTACATATTTACTGTCAAATTCCTGCTGAATTCTAAATACACCCATAGGCTGAATACCGCGCTGCACAAAGGTGTTACGCGGATTTGCTGATGGTTTTGCACCCCGCCGCGGCATAAAAATCTGAACAGCGGGATAATCTAAACCCAAACTTACATTTAAAGTAGATGCCACACCGGAACCCATTACGGCGCAATCTAAATTGTAATTCAAATAATTATAGTTTAAAATATATTCACCATAAAAAACACTATCGTCAACTGCAGTAACATAACGATACATGGTATCCACACCTTTTATAGTTGCAATATGTTCCTGTTTATTGTAAGCGAGTAAAACATTTTCTTCCAGCGTTTCAGAAATATAAGATACACCTTCCAATTGTTGTATTTGTGCAATTTTGGTGCTGTCAGGAACAAAAACTTTTCCTACTAAAGGTGTTATGGTAATATCCGGATAAAAAGTGCTGTATAATCGCGCAACTAAATTTTCGAAACCATTAAACGCAGATAAAACAATAATTAAGGATGCACTGCCAATAATAATTCCCGACATCGATATGCCTGAAATAATATTAATGGCGTTAGTCGATTTTTTGGAAAAGATATAACGCCAGGCAATCCTTAACGTAAGTTTCATTCAGATGCGTTATTATTATCTTCTTCCTTATTTTTTTTGAATAACTCCTCTAAGCGGTAAACATTATCTAATGTATCGTCGAGAAAAAATTGCATTTCCGGAATTATTCTTAATGCATTACGCATAATATGCCCAAATCGCCTGCGGATATCTCTGATATTGCTATTCAGCTTTTCTACAACTGCTTCACCTTCATTTTTATCAAAAACACTTACATAAATCTTACAGGTCTGAAGGTCACTGGTAATTTTCACTTCTGTCACCGTTACAAACTTATTACCGTAATAATTGGCGCCCTCCTTTTGCAGAAAAATGCTCATTTCGTCCTGCACCAGTTGATTTATCTTCTTTTGTCGTCTGCTATCCATAATGTGCTAAGTTACTGCGTTTCTTGCATTCAGTAACAGCCCGAGGGAGATTTTGTAAATTTGCCGTTGATTATGAAAAGTTTCCTAAGGATAATGAAGTATGTAGGCCGGTTCAGGAAGTATGCCATCCTGAATTTTGTGTTCAACCTGTTTTATGCCTTTTTCAATCTGTTTTCGCTGTTAATGATGATCCCTTTCCTCCAGATTATTTTTAACACCGTTCCACCACCAACCCAAAGGCCTGAATTCGAATGGAGTGCCATGGGTTTAATCAAATCGCTGAATTACACTTTTGCACTATATGTAAATGAACATGGACCCTATCAGGGTTTAATAATTGTTTGCGTAGGTGTAATTGTGATGTTTTTACTTAAAAACATTTTTCGTTATAACGCATTGTTTTATCTGGCTCCTTTAAGAACCGGTGTTGTGCGCGAATTACGTCAGGGTGTATTCGATAAAATTTTGCAGTTACCAATTTCCTATTTCAGCGAAACCCGAAAAGGAGATATCATAGCAAGAATGAGTACCGATGTTAAAGAAGTGGAAAATAGTATCATGAATACCATTGAATCTACTTTCCGCGATCCGGTTACCATGCTCATATTTTTTATTGCACTTATGATGATGAGTTTTGAGCTGACCATTTTTGTTTTAATTCTGATTCCTATCGCCGGATTTGTTATCGGCAGAATTGGTAAATCATTAAAACGTAAATCACATCGCGAACAAAAACAATTGGGTTACCTCATGTCGCTGTTTGAGGAATCATTGTCCGGCTTGCGCATCATCAAAGCCTTTAATGCTGAAAGATATCAGAAAGGAAAATTTTTACGTGAAAACAGAGAACTGGAATCCCTCGCAACCAAAGCCGTTCGCCGCTGGCAGGTTTCCAGTCCGCTGATCGAATTTCTGAGTATTTGTATGACCTCCGCATTATTATATTATGGTGGAAGTATTATTTTAGATGGCGATCAGGGTTTAACAGGTGAATTTTTTCTCACTTATATTTTGGTATTTGCTAATATGTTAGGCCCTGCAAGAAATGCTGCAAATGCATACATTTATATTCAACGTGGTATCGCATCACTCGAACGTATCGAAAGTATTATGGATGCCGAAATTAATATCAAAGAAAGTTTGCATGCTACTAATATCAAAACATTTGAACGCGCCGTTGAATATAGAAATGTAAGTTTTCAATATGCAGAAGCACCCGTTTTAAATAATATTAGTTTAAAAATCGAAAAAGGAAAAATGGTGGCGCTGGTTGGTCCATCCGGTTCCGGAAAATCCACCTTTGCCGATTTATTAGCAAGATATCACGACGTTACATCAGGAGAAATATTAATTGACGATTACAATATTCGCGATTTACGAATTGGCAGTTTGCGCAATCAATTAGGTATTGTTACGCAAGAATCCATTTTATTTAACGACACTGTATTTAATAACATCGCGTTTGGTATCGACAACGCCAATGAAGACGATGTAATTAAAGCAGCAAAAGTGGCCAACGCACACGATTTTATTATGCGTTTGGAAAATGGTTATCAAACCGTAATCGGCGATCGTGGCAGCAAGTTAAGCGGTGGCGAACGTCAGCGTATTACCATTGCCCGCGCCATTTATAAAAATCCGCCAATCCTGATTTTAGATGAAGCAACTTCTTCCTTAGATACCGAAAGCGAAAAACTGGTGCAGGATGCCTTATTTAAACTCATGAAAAACCGTACCTCAATTGTAATTGCGCACAGACTTTCAACCATTCAGTTTGCTGATGAAATTATTGTTATGCAGGAAGGAAAAATTGTGGAAAGAGGAAACCACACTGCCCTTATTGCAAAAAATGGTTTATACGCTAAGCTGGTGGAAATGCAGGCGTTTTAAATTTCCATTCTAAAAGAACTTAATTGAGGTTAAAGTAGTAAAAGGAAAATTGAAATTCTCATTATAATAAACACCTCCTATTTATAGTTTAAAATTAATTATGAGAACAAGAGGTAGCGTAAATGCAGTATATATATTTACAAATTCAGGATCAACTATAGATGGCTTTTCCGGATATAAATCTGTAACTGGTAAATAAGTTCTGGTATTGCTTATTTTTTCAACAATTAGTGCGAGTGAACTTTCTGTTGTAAGATTTATTCTATCATTAATTTTAAATCCAATGCCCAACAATGGTGCAATACCTAATTGTTGAGTAGTATTTATATTTCCGTTTGCATAACCACTATTGTAATAATTAACATCGTTATCGACGTTGGCTGTTCTTCCAATTATGTCAACTCCGTAATACATTAACCATTTTTCAGAAATCGATTTTACTTGCTCTAAACCAATACTCAAGTTAAGGTCAAAACTTTTGTTTTGATATGTATTGGAATCTTCCTCTAAACTTGGAATTGGAAAAGAATTACTGAAACTACTTCCAAAAGCGGCGCGGAAATTCCATTTGTTAAATAAACGCTTATATGTAATTATATTTAATGGAATATCCGGGTAACTATATTCACTAAAAAGCAAATGTGTTTTTATTAAATAACTAGCGTCAATTCCCAGTTGATTTTTATAAGTTTTAGAAACCCAACCTGGCAAAAAAAACCAGGGGGGGAAAAAAAACCGGGGGAGGGGGGGAATTTTTTTAATTATAAAGAGTGTGTTAATAAAAAATAAAAAAAAAAAAAAAAAAAAGGGGGGGTGAAAAACAAAAAAAAAAAAGTTAAAAAAAAACCAGGCCCTCCCGGGGGGGCCAAGAGGGGGGGGGTTAAAGGAAAAAAAAAAAAAAAAATTTTACATAACAAAAAAAAAAAAAAACAAAAACCGGTTTTCAATTTTTACGGGTATAAAAAATAGAAAAATAAAAACAAAACCCCGCCCCCCCAAAAGGGGAGGGCCCCCAAAAAAGAAGGGGGTTGAACTTCTTCTTCATGCGCCAATTAATCTGCAGTTTAGTGACATGGCACTTGCACCATAATAACCGTTTTCCGCTGTTTTGTATTCGGTTAGTTTTTATACTTTATTTACTTTGATGTCAGTTAGGGGCTATACAAGAAGTTATCAAATATAGTATGTAAAATTTATTAATCAGCAACATTGAAGTCAAAATATACTATTTTGATACAGGGCTCTAAAATGGGACTTGACAAAAAAGAGGCTGAGTTTAGCTCAGCCTCTTTTTTAAAAGGTAATAATATTAATAATCCCCTTCATCCGAAGTGCCAAGCTCTTTTAACACATTCGTAATGTAATCAATAGAAACCTGCAGCGATTGTTTAATTTGAGGATTCGTTTCATTTTCCATTGCTGTTTGATAGGTTGGAATCAATCCACTCAAAATATTCGAAGCCGTAAACGACATCCAGAAATTCTCATCGTCTGCTGCTATTTTTTTCAACTGATCAACACCTGCATTAATTACATATGAATCAGTCATGCGCTGTAAAAACGGCTCGTAGTTCAACATCGTAAAATAACTTTCGTAACCGCTGGCGTTTTCAAATTGTTCAATAAAATAAGCATTATCAATTGCATCACCACTTCCACCTAAAATACTCATTACACTGTAAGAAATGTTAAAGTTGTCGATGGTTTTATATTTACGCGCAATTTCTAAACCTGCTTTTTCATCGTTATTAAATATGGCAAACATAGCAGTAGAAACTACCGTGTAAGAACTGTCATTTAATGCATTGTTATAAACTGTCCATGCATCAATTCCTGTAATTTCTGCTAATTTGCTCAGTGCTGCTGAACGAACATAACTACGTGGATCGTTCTTCGCCATATCCAGAATTTTATCCTTAATTGCCTGTGTGGTATTTTCATCAATTAAAAGTGTATCCACGGCAGTCTGACGAATAAACCAATGTTTATCATTTAATGCAGATTCAATTAACTGACGGTAAGCAATATTTTCATATTGATACATGGAAACATTTTCAACCGCTTCCATTCTGTCTTTAAATAATGGCGCATTGTTGTATTGAAACACAAATTCATCAAGCGATTTGTTGTCATATTTACTGCAAAGCAACATCTTTTCCGCATCCACATTCACCAAATCAGGCCTTGTTGCTGCAGGGAAAGTAAATATCTGAATGGCTTTATCTACAATAATATTTTTGCGCTCAACTTTACCATTGCTGTATATATCAACTGCCATTGGCAACACATAAATCGGAGCAATCGTAGTATCCTGATTTTGATAAATGGTAACAATTTGTTGCTGATTCACATCATCATATTCATAATAAATACTTAAATCCGGGTGACCTTTATCTAAAAACCACTAATTAAAAAACCAATTTAAATCTTCACCACTTACAGCTTCCATCGCCAAACGTAAATTGTTGATTTCAACTGAACTGTACTTATTGTCTTCCAAATATTTTTGTAATCCTGCAAAAAATGCTTCGTCACCTAAATATTTACGCAACATATGTAAAACACGTCCACCTTTAGCATAAGAGTGCGAATCAAACATGTCTTCACGTGTATCATAATTAAATCGAATTAAATCAACCTGCTTGTAGCTAGCTTCATCCAGATAAGTATTTAGATCGTTCATGCCTGCGTAATCAGCATCATCTCTGCCATATTTATATTCTCTCCATAAATATTCACCATAAGTAGCAAACGATTCGTTTAAAGGTAAATTACTCCAGCTTTCAGTAGTAACTAAATCGCCAAACCACTGGTGAAACAATTCATGTGAAACTACATCTTCATAATTTTCGTCCAATCTTTCGCGTGCATGTTGTTGTAAAAATTCACCGTGAATTGTTGCTGTTGTATTTTCCATTGCACCACTCACATAATCACGCACAACAATCTGACTGTATTTCGGCCACACATATTTTACACCTAATATATTAGAATAAAATTCTATCATTTCAGGTGTGTTGCCAAAAATACCTTTTGCATCATCAGCAAATTCTTTTTCTACATAATAATTTACCGGAATACCTTTCCACGTATCTTTCACTATGGTAAATTCACCAACTGCCATCATAAATAAATATGGTGCATGTGGTAAATCCATTTTCCAATTATCGGTGCGTGTGCCGTCAGCATTCTTTTTTGAACTTGCTAAAACACCATTCGATAATGTTTGATATTTATCTTCAACCGTTATAAAAAAACTATTCGTGCAACGTTCATTTGGTTTGTCAATTGTAGGGCACCAGCACGATGTAGCCTCAGTTTCACCCTGGGTCCAAATTTGTTGTGGTTTATCTTTTTCCTTGCCTTCATTATTAATAAAATACAAACCTTTATCCGATGTAATTGCAGCACTTCCACCAACAGGTAAATCATTTGGCTTAGCAATATAATCAATATAAATTGTGTATTCTTCCGTGCGTTTAAATTCCCTTGGCAACGTAATTACCATTTGCATGGTATCAATTATCGAATCGGTATTGTATGTATATTTTAAAGGTGTTTTTACATTACCTGCAACCAAAGCAACTTCTTTAATAGTAAGTCCTTTTGCATCAAGTGTTAAGGTAGAAGTCGGATAAAAATAAGGTTTAAATGTCAACGTCGCTTTTCCATACATCCATGCTTTTGCCCAGTCAAATGAAACTTCCAATCGTGTATTAATTAAATCATTTACACGTTTTTCAGAACCGCGATAAATAGCAGCACTCCACGGACTGCTCGCAGTGTCTGTATTATAATAATCATATTCATAATCACCTTCGCTGTCGTAGTCACCATAATAATCACCTTCGTAGTATTCATCCTGAATAGCCACATTCGAAATTGTATCTACTTCACCAAGGTATTCCTCAGTTTTATACAATTTTTTAGTCGGGTCACACTGGTAAAATAAAACCGCCAAAAGTGCGGCAATCATAACAATTTTAAATTTCATAGTTTTATTTTTGTTTCTCGTTTCAAGAGGTGGTAAAGTTAAACATTCCGAGCTACCTTTAAACGATTTTGCACCAATATCTAATATCTCAGCAATGTATAAAGTAAGTGTAAACGGCAATAAAAGTTTTTCTGTTGAGGGTAATACAGTCGACGGACAGCAGGTTTTAACCGATATTATTGCACTCGAGGACAGGTTTTTTCATCTGCTTTCAGATGGTAAATCTTATAATATTGAAGTGGTAAAGGCCGACAAAGCGAGCAAACTCGTTACCCTTAAAGTAAATGGCAATATTTACGAAGTCAGTGCAAAAGATAAATTCGACCTCCTCATGGACCAAATGGGCTTCTCATCTGCCGATGCCGGAAAAATCAAAGAACTCAAAGCCCCAATGCCCGGCCTCGTAATCGAAATCCGCGTCAGCGCCGGCGATACAGTCAAAAAAGGCGACCCAATCATCGTGCTCGAAGCCATGAAAATGGAAAACGTCCTCAAAGCAACCGGCGAAGGCACCGTAAAATCCATCGAAGTCCAAAAATCCCAAAGCGTAGAAAAAGGCCAGGTCCTAATCATTTTCGAGTAAATAAAAATTTTCCCTTTTTGGAGCAGCACCATCCCCCTTCTAATATACTTCCCAACCTGCTTTCCGCTGCAACGGGCCTCAACATCACAATTAAGCCTCAAAACCCTCGTCCCATTTACATTCGCCACAAAGTACAAATTGAAGTATCAGCACATCATGCGGCTGTTCAATTAGCACATCAGCATCCGCCGCGGCGGACACATTAAGCAGTTTCCCCAAAATCAGGGCTAGGATTCTTTGAAGTTCATGACATAAAATCAGCTTTATACCCTAGCCAACCATTAAAATGTTTCCGCTACAATCAGGGCTAGGATTCAATTTAGAAGTTCTAATGACATAAAAAACAGCCGTTAATTAGCAAATTAGCTAATGGGATTAATCGTTGAAATAACAATCTATCTCCTATTCGCAATTTCGAAAAATGATTAATAATTTAATTTCGAGTCGGGCTAATATTGATTAGCCCCAACGGCAGCTCCAAATGAAATTCTCACTCAAAATCGGCTGTTCCATTGGTGCATTCATAAATTTTCCAAGCTTCAAATAGAGCTCCGAATGAAAAGAATACTCAAAATCGGCTGTTTAATTGGTACATTGGTACATAGGTACATTCGCACATCAATAAAGCCTCTGAATGAAAAGTATACTCAAAATCGGCTGTTCAATCAGCACATTAGCACATCAGCACATTAGCACATTATCTAAAACTCCGAATAAACCTCCCACTCAAAATCTGATGAATAATCAAAACATTCTTAGCCTTGATAAATGTCATGTATCCTAATTAAACCCACACAAATACCATCTAACACAACAGGTAAAACCGATAATTGAGAGCTGCGGTTTTCCATTTTATCTACGGCCTCTTTTAAGGTGGCATGCGGAGAAATTGAAATCGGATTGTGGGTCATAATATTCGTTACCAGAAGCGTATTAAAATCGGTACCATGTAATAAACTTCTTCGTACATCACCATCAGTAACCAATCCAATTAATTTATTTTTTTCATCAACAACACATGCAGCACCCCAATTTTTTTGTGTCATCGAAATAATTAATTCACGAAATGTACTTTTTTCAGATATTAAAGCGACATCATGCAACTCATGCATTACATCTTCAACTTTTAATAATAAGTTTTTACCTAATTGTCCGCCCGGATGAAAACGTGCAAAATCTTTTTCTGTAAATCCTCTTGCATGCATTAAAGCAACTGCCAGGGCATCACCTAACGCTAAAGCAACCGTTGTACTGGCTGTTGGTGCAAGATTCAGAGCATCAGCTTCTTTATCTACACTGCCATCTAACACAAATGTGGCATTGCGTGCAATGGGTGAATTATTATTCCCCACAATGGCAATTACCGCAGAGTTTGCATTTTTGAAAAACGGAATAATACGCAACATTTCTTCAGTAGTCCCACTTTTCGAAATCATTAATACCGGATCACCATCTGCATAAACACCCAAATCGCCATGCGCCGCTTCCGCAGCATGTAAAAAAACAGCCGGCGTGCCGGTACTGCATAAGGTTGCCGTAATTTTTTGCGCCACAGCCCCCGACTTGCCTATGCCACAAACCACAATTTTTCCGCTGGCAGCCAATATTGCCTGAACAGCATCATCAAATTGTGCATCCAGTTTGTCCATGGTTTTAAGCATCTGCTCAGATTCAAACCGTAACACATTTTTAGCAATATTGAGATACGACATAGCGGGTAAATTGTTCTGACCTCAAAAATACAAAGTGTAAGCGGAAGTAGGTGATATTATTTTATAATTACTGTTTTAACAGTAGCAATTCCGCCACCATCTATTTTAATAAAATAAGCACCGGGATTTAGTTGTTTTGTGTCGAAATGAAAATCATTGGAACCAGCTATAATAGGTAACCGCTGTTTAATTATCAATTGACCGGTTGTATTATACAGCGCTATCGAAATAAATGGTTTTGTAATTCCATTACAGCTTATCGTTAATTCTCCTTCAGCCGGATTAGGAAAAATCCGGAAATAATTTTCAGTTTCCGCTTCGTTAATATCCAAAGGAATATAAATCCTTTCTAAACAAACAGCAGTATCATTTAATTCAAAAAATGTTTTTAATTGATTCGATTGTATTTTTAATAAATCTATACTTGCAGTTAATGATTCCGGAATTTCAGCATCTGAATAAAGGTAACCTACAGTAACACAAGTAGATGCTCCCGGTCCAAATTCACCTAAATAAAAACTCCCCACACCACGTCGGTCACTTGGCGTATTACCGGTATAAATTTCACTCCAAGCTGTCACGTCATGTACATCACCACCATACATATAATTCGTGTAATCGGTTGAAGCAGCACTATATCCGTCACCACCCGAAGTTACGCGCATGCCATCACCAAATTTGCCTTGTAATGCATATAGGTAATGCTCTGCAATATCAGGAAATCCCATCGGACTAAAATCATTATTAAAATACATAAATGCATTTAATTGATGCGATAAAGTAACACAACCAAAAGCAGGTAATGTGTTGTAAACATCAATTCCCGGACCATCGGTTAAATCGCCATTGTAGCCGAAAAATAAATTTAAACTGCTGTCGGAACCGCAATAATCATCGCTGTAATAACCAATATTTAAATCTGCAAAAGCACCCCCGTATAATGAATCTATAACAAAATCACCTCTGTTAATTACCGAATAATTTACAAATAAACTATTGTCTAAATAAGTATTTTCACTTGCCTCGAAAGCATAAATCATTACATGCACTTCAAAATTTAAATTTTTATTCTGCGACATTTCTGCTTCATAAAAAGTATTGTCATGATACATAGCAAAAATTGCAGCATCACCTTTAATTAACGGATAATCTCCCGATAATGGTTCGTAAATAAAATTATTATTCACATCAACGTATGGTGCAATTTGTGCACTAAATCCATCAGCAACATTCCCATTTCCCGGCCAGTTTAAAATGGCATCAGGAATTATATAACCTGCATTGGCATATTGCAGTTTATGTGTTTCAATTTCCTGTTTTGTTACTTTCCAAACGCGGTTGTAAGGAATATATTTTAATGCGTAGACGTCAGGTGTATACAACGCTGCATTGCTGTTATAAGGGCCAAAATGTGTTTCTTCCTCCACATTTGACCAGCTCGGGGCAAATGCTCGTACCACACCCTCCTGATCTTTACCCGCCAGCCAAAACCATGCGCCGTATAGCGGACTTGTTGTACTTCCGGCAGGAACATGAAACATAGGCGGATTTGCTTCACCATATCCAATAGCACCGCTGGGGTCAAGCGATACTTCAATATTATTTATATCCAAAATGTAATCGTAAGCTGAAATCCGGTTAGAATTTTGCCCTGATAAATTGCTGACAACAATCAACAATAAACCCAAAAACAGCATGGGGTGTCGCATTGTATAAAATTAATTAATACCACTGAACCGCAAGTAATTAAATTGTAAAATTTCAAAACTGCTTGCCGTCAATATCCTTATACAATTCCTCCTGTGGCAACGATTTAAAATAACTATAGGTAATTTTTAATCCTTCAGCACGACCAATTTTTGGTTCCCAGTTCAATAATTTTTTTGCAAGCGTAATATCCGGCTGACGTTGTTTTGGGTCGTCTACAGGTAAAGGTTTATTAATGAGTTTTTGTGATGTTCCGGTGAGTTTAATAATCTCTTCACCAAATTCATTAATGGTAATTTCATCAGGATTGCCAATGTTAACCGGATAAGCATAATCACTTAATAATAAACGATAAATACCTTCAATTAAATCATCAACAAAACAAAACGAACGTGTTTGCGAACCGTCACCAAATACAGTGAGGTCTTCACCGCGCAACGCCTGTCCTATAAATGCCGGCAACACACGACCATCATTTAATCGCATGCGCGGGCCATAGGTATTAAATATTCTGGCAATTCTTGTTTCTAATCCATGATAAGTATGATATGCCATGGTAATGGCTTCCTGAAAACGTTTTGCTTCATCGTAAACACCGCGCGGACCAACAGGATTTACATTGCCCCAGTATGCTTCACTTTGCGGATGCACCAGCGGATCACCATATACTTCACTGGTAGATGCTACTAAAATACGTGCATTTTTTGCTTTTGCTAAACCAAGTAAATTATGTGTTCCCAGTGAACCAACTTTTAATGTTTGTATGGGAATTTTTAAATAATCAATCGGTGAAGCCGGTGAAGCAAAATGTAATATATAATCCAGCGGTCCGGGCACATGCACAAATTTGGAAACATCGTGAAATAAAAATTCAAAATGTTCAAGCCCAAATAAATGTTCTATATTTTTTTTATCACCGGTAATCAGGTTGTCCATTCCAATTACATGATATCCTTCACGTATAAAACGATCACATAAATGTGAACCCAAAAATCCTGCAGCTCCTGTAATTAAAATTCTTTTCATGGTAATATTTACATATTAAAATTAATATCAGCCTTCAACAATTTTTCGGCCAATACTTTCATAATAAAATCCCTGTTCACGTAACTCTTCCAATTCAAATAAATTACGTCCGTCGAAAATCATTTTATTTTTCATCGAACGTTGCATTAATTCAAAATCAGGTGTGCGGAATACACTCCATTCGGTCACAATTATTAATGCATCCGCATTGTGTAATACCTCATATTGATTGTTACCGTATGTTATACTGTCACCAATTTCTTTTTTCACATTTGGCATCGCCTCAGGATCAAAAGCCTGAATTTTTGCTCCGCGTTCCAATAATGTTTCAATTAAATATAATGCAGGCGCTTCACGAATATCATCGGTGTTGGGTTTAAATGCCAGTCCCCATAGCGCAAATGTTTTTCCATGTAAATCACTGCCAAACTGATGAATAATTTTTTCTAAAAGTATGATGCGCTGGTTGTCATTTACTTCCATTACCGATTGTAATACTCTAAAATCATATCCCGCCGAATTTGCCATTTGATTTAAAGCTTTCACATCTTTCGGAAAACAACTTCCGCCATAACCAACCCCCGGAAATAAAAACCTTTTTCCGATTCTACTATCACTTCCAATTCCTTTTCTAACCATGTCAACATCTGCACCCAAACGTTCGCAGAGGTTGGCAATCTCATTCATAAATGTAATTTTCGTTGCTAAAAATGCATTGGCAGCATACTTTGTTAACTCAGCACTGCGCTCATCCATAAAAATAATCGGATTGCCCTGCCTTACAAATGGGGCATATAAGCGGTTAAGCATATCCTGCGCTTTTTCACTTTCTGTTCCAATTACCACACGTTCGGGTTTCATAAAATCTTCAACAGCCATACCCTCACGCAAAAATTCAGGATTACTCACCACATCAAACTGATGTTTACAATTTGCCGCGATACGCGCACGCACAAGGTCAGCAGTACCAACCGGCACCGTGCTTTTATCGATAATTATTTTATAACCATTTATGATATGGCCCAAGTCATCAGCCACTTTTAATACATATTTCAGGTCCGCACTACCGTCTTCATTTGGTGGGGTAGGGAGGGCAAGAAATACAATATCGGTTTGTTCAACCGCAGTTTTTAAATCGGTGGTGAACTCCAGATTGCCCTGCTTGATATTTCGGTGAAATAAGGTTTCCAAACCCGGCTCATAAATGGGAATTTCTCCTGACTGCATCCTTGTAACCTTAGCAGCATCAATATCTACGCAAATAACATGGTTCCCCGTTTCGGCAAAACATGTGCCCGTAACCAGGCCAACATAACCCGTCCCGATAACTGAAATTTTCATGTGGTAAAGGTAAGAAGATGAAACGGAATAATGCACCCGCATCCACGCGAGCTGCGATTTGCCTTTGTAGGGTTTTTATCCATAAGCGTCACCATATGTATAGTTTTTCTGATTTTCTATACATAACAGTCACTAAATGTATAAAATTCTCCATTTTTTATACATATTCCCTATATTTGTATAGAAAATTTAATTTTCTATACAAATGGAACGCGCTATGTTAAAACCACTTCCGGTGCATTTCGACCTCGAGACGAAACAGGTACTGCGACGGCTACCTGCCGCCCATGCTGCCATGGCTGAACTTAAAGTACTTGCTGAAACTTTGCCCGACCCGAACATTTTAATAAATACCCTTGGATTGCAGGAAGCAAAAGATAGTTCTGCAGTCGAAAATATTATCACAACACATGACGAGTTATATAAATCGGAATTATTTTTTGAAGATTATAAATCGTTGAGTGCAAAAGAAGTCCAAAATTATATTGCTGCTTCTAAAACCGGATATCATTTGTTAATGCAGTCACGCATGTTAACGAATCGGACAATTTTACAAATTCAGGAAATATTGGAAGCCAACAAAGCGGGTTATCGGAAATTGCCCGGTACAAAAATAAAAAACACGTCCACCGGTGAAATAATTTATGAACCACCTCAGAATCCCGATACAATTATTGCGCTCATGTCTAATCTGGAGCAATTTATTAATGATAATGAAATGTGTGATTACGACCCACTCATTAAAATGGCAATTATTCATTACCAATTTGAAAGTATACACCCTTTTTATGATGGCAATGGCCGGACAGGTCGAATAATTAATTTATTATATCTCATTTTACAAAACCTGCAAACCCTGCCAATACTGTATTTGAGCAATTTTATAATTAATAACAAAGCTCGGTATTACCATTTATTACACCATGTACATAATCAGGAAACATGGGAAGCATGGATTGTTTTTATGATTACTTGTGTTGAAACTACTGCACGTGAAACAATTGAAAAAATAAAAGAAATTAAAAAATTAATGCTGCAGACAAAATTGCAAATTCGGAATAACTACAAATTTTATAGTCCTGAATTAATACACAATTTATTTAAACATCCTTACACAAAAATTGAATTTGTAGTTCATGATCTTGGTGTAACCAGATTAACGGCAGCAACTTATCTGAATAAACTTGCCGCTGATAAAATTTTAGTCAAACAAAAACTTGGCACCGGGAATTATTATATCAATCAGCCATTGTTCGACCTGCTCACAAATGGGAAGTAAATAAATTAATGTCTAAGCATTGATGAGTTTCCATGTGCTTAATTTTAATATACACATTCAACCATAATCGGATTAAATTTACAGGTATCTAAAAATCAATTTTTTTAAATTTAACTTAAAAACCTTTGCGAAACCAATCGGTTGCATATATATTTGCAACCAATCGATTGCATAACTCAAAACAAAAAACAGATGAGAAAACTTAAACTTCAGGTGCAAACCACCATAGACGGCTTCATGGGCGGCCCTTCAGGCGAATTAGACTGGGCAGCAACAGAATGGACCGACGACCTTAAAAACTTCGTCATTGGGCTTACCGGTCCGGTAGACACCATTTTATTAGGCAAAAACCTCGCAATGGGTTTTATTCCATACTGGACCGCTGCATTAAATGAACCGGTTCCGGCTGAAGGCGCTAAAATTTTTGTAGAAACACCCAAAATTGTGTTTTCATCAACGCTTAATGCTGATGATCCAATTACTAAAGACTGGCAAAATACCAGTATCGAAAATGGTGATTATATCGAAAAAATAAACGCACTTAAAAATGAAACCGGTGGCGATATTATTGTTTACGGCGGAGGAAAATTTGTTGCATCACTCATTAAAGCGAATCTGATTGATGAATTGAATTTATTTATCAATCCCGTTGCCATAGGAAAAGGCATGCCGATTTTTAGTGCAGTCGAAAGCCAACAAAAATATGCGCTTTCAAGTGCAAAACAATTTGTTTGCGGTATTTCTGTACTTACTTATACTAAATTATAACATGCGACGAGATGTTTTTCAGGCCATTGCCGACCCAACACGCAGAGCAATTATTGCACTTATTGCAGTACATGCTTTAACACCAAATGCAATAGCAGAACATTTTGAAACAAGTCGTCAGGCTATCTCAAAACACCTGCGCATTTTAACGGAATGTGAGCTGGTAAAACACGAACAATCAGGCAGAGAAATATATTATCTTTTAAATGTCCAAAAAATGAAAGAAATTGATAAATGGCTGGAGCAATTCCGAAAAATTTGGGAAGGCAGATTCAGCGAACTCGACAAAGTATTATTTCATCTTAAAAATAAAAATGAATGAACACAAATTTGTTATTCGACTTTTCCGTAAATAAGGAAAATAATAATATCACGGTTAAACGTGAATTTGCTGCAAATAAAAACCTGGTATGGGCTGCCTTTACAACACCCGCAATATTAGATGAATGGTGGGCTCCTAAACCTTATAAAGTAAAAACAAAATTAATGGATTTTACAGTTGGCGGATTTTGGTTGTATGCCATGATGGGCCCCGAAGGCGATACACACTGGTGTCGCGCCGATTATAAAAGTATCGACGTTGAAAATAGTTTTTCAGGTTTAGATGCTTTTTGTGATGAAAATGGTAATGTAACGCAAAATTTTCCACGTTCACTGTGGCACAATTCTTTTATCGATAAAGGTGAAACAACTGAAGTGCATATTAAAATAAAATACGACTCATTAGCCGATTTAGAAAAAATTATTGAATTGGGCTTTAAAGAAGGATTTACTATGGCAATGGGAAATCTGGATGATTATTTTGCCGAACATAAATAATTATTGCGCTGCTAAATAAGGTACAGATTTAATTTGTGCCTTATTTTTTTTCTGATAATTAAGTAATTACCCTTCCCGCATTTTTTCCGCATTTTCCGCAACTTGCAATGCATCTAATATTTCATCTATATAACCATTCATCGCATCCGGTAAACTGTATAGCGTTAAATTAATTCGATGATCAGTTATTCTGCTCTGTGGAAAATTATACGTTCTGATTTTTGCCGACCTGTCTCCGGTTGATACTAATGTTTTTCTTTGTTGTGAAAGTTTTGCAAGATGTTCATTGTGAAATTTTTCATATACACGCGTGCGCAAAACTTTCATTGCCTTTTCACGATTTTTTATCTGCGAACGTTCATCCTGACATTCAGCTACAATACCTGTAGGCACGTGTGTCATACGCACTGCACTTTCTGTTCTGTTTACGTGCTGACCACCCGCACCACTCGCACGAAATACATCTACCTTAATATCATTTACACTAATATCAATATCAAATTCTTCAGCCTCAGGTAATACTGCTACAGTTGCTGCACTGGTATGCACCCTTCCCTGACTTTCTGTTGCCGGAACACGTTGCACACGATGTACACCACTTTCATATTTTAACTTGCCATACACATTTTCACCGGTTACCTCTAAAACAATTTCTTTAAACCCGCCCTTTTCACTTTGATTTTCATTCATCACTTCAACCTTCCAGCCTTGTTTATTGCAAAAACGGGTATACATTTCACTTAAATCGCCCGCAAAAATTGCAGCTTCATCACCACCTGTTCCGGCACGTATTTCTATAATAGCATTTTTTTCGTCTTCGGGATCTTTAGGTATCAGTAAAAGTTTTATTTGCTCTTCCAGCTTTTCTTTTTCAGCTTCAAAATGTTGCAATTCGGCTTTTGCCATTTCACGCAACTCATCGTCTTTTTCTGTGTTTAATATTTGTCTGCTATCTTTTAAATTGCCTAAAATATTTTGATATGTTTCAAAGGCATCTACTACCGGTTCCATATCGCGGTAACTTTTATTTAATCCCTTAAAACGTTTCATATCAGCAATAATTTCCGGGTCACTCAGTTGTTCCTGAATGTTGAGCCAGCGCTCCTTTATTGCCTGTAATTTTGAT